>JAGNHB010000014.1:20049-99250 GCA_018001935.1 Acidobacteriota bacterium | reverse complement strand
ATTTCTCCGAATCTCGTCCTGCAATCCCATCATGATCTCTTGTGCATTGGTGATGTGTAGTTTTCTCATGCCTCCTATAGTATCACGTCCCTTTCTTATGCGCAATTATTTATGTCGCTGTGTATAGTGTCCTATTTCGTTGCTAACGTTTTCGCCGGGCAATATCCGAAGTTATTTCGCCAAACCGGTGAAAAAAAATGGGGGGAGGCTCCGCGCTGACCCGGGAGAGGGGACCGGGCCGCGGGGCGCAAGACGCCGGGAAGCGCCGCGAGCAGGCCCGGTGGGCGGGTCCGGAAAGGGGACACTCAATGCTTCCCTTCGCTTGAGTGTCCTGTTCCGTGCAGAGATTCAGGTGCCCGATTTCCCTTGCTTTGGCTTCTCCTCGTAGCCCTTGTCCAACTTCTCGCTGACCATACGCATGGCGGCACGGCGGGCGGAAGTCGGGAGAGAACGCTCATGCTCTTTCACATGTGAGTGTCCAGTTTCATCCATCTGCACCCCGAGCATACCGGACGGGCTGAAGAAGATAGGTTTGATAAGCAGAAACTCCCTCCTCTCTTTTTGCGTAGACCCTGTTTTAAGATAAAAACTCATGTACTGCCCTGTATCAAGGGCAGGAAATGGGAAGAGAGGAATTTTGTGGGGAGGACGGTCATGAGCGCGAAAAAACGAGTGTTGGCCACATCGACAATTGCGGTCTTCCTGGCGGTGGCTCCGGGGTGGATGGTCATTTGGGCGCAGATAGCCGCGGCGGGGACGCCGCCCCGCCCGGAGATCGCCATGCCACCGAACCCGGAGGCGGTATTCGAGAAAGTCTGGAAGACCATCGACCGGAATTACGGCCAGTTCGGGGTCAAGCACGTGGATTGGGACGCCCTGTACCGGATCTACCGCCCGCAGGTCACCCGGACGACCCCCGAGAGGGAACTCTGGGACATCCTGCTCGCCATGCTGGGGCACTTGAACGACGAGCACGTGTGCCTCGCCGACAGCAGCCGCCGCGTCTGCGCCGGCCAGAGCGAGGGGCGCAAGAGGGACGATTTCTCCCTGGACCTGGTGAAAACGAAATACCTGAAGGGCAAGTTCTCGGACTCACTCGGCGGAAGCTACATCAGCGGCTGGCTGGGAGACGGCGTCGGCTACCTTTACATCGGGGACTTCAAGGACGGGATGGACCCGGTCACCAAGACTATCGACGCGGTCATCGGGGAGTTCGCCGGTGCCCGGGCCATGGTCATCGACGTGCGCAACAACCCCGGCGGGACCGGCCGGGTGATGGAAATGGTCGCCAACCGGTTCGCCGACCGGAGGCGTAACTACCTGCGCACGCGTATACGGTACGGGCCCAAACACGAGGACATGATCCCCGCGGAATACCGCAACACCGAGCCGGGCGGCCCGTTGCAGTTCACCCGGCCGGTGGTCCTCCTCGCGAACCGCGCCAGCGCGAGCGCTGCCGACGGCTTCGTCCTGGCCATGCGCGTCCTGCCGCACGTCACCGTGGCCGGCGACCTCACGGAAGGGGCCCTCTCCGCGCAGTTTCCCGAAAGGCTGCCCAACGGGTGGACCCTCTGGGTCTCCTTCAAGGAGTCCAGGGATACGGACGGCGTCTGCTGGGACGGGGTCGGCGTGCCCCCGGACCTGCGCGTCTGCAACACGGCGGCGGACGTCGCGGCGGGCAGGGACCGGGCGCTCGAGTTCGCGGCGCAGTTCCTCGAGAAAGGCTCCCCCGCGCCCCAGGATGATCAGGCCGGCCTGGCCAACCTGAAGATGTCGATGGTGGAGGAGTACGTGCGCTGCGCCAGGGAGAAGGGGCCCGAGGCTGCAATCGACGGGCTCGAGAAGGCGCGCGCCGCGAAGAGCGGGGCGGCCTTCTTCGGCACCGACGAGGCCATGCAGCAGGCGGGCGAGTACCTGGGCCGCAAACAGTACGCCGAGGCCGCCGGGCTCCTTCGGGCGTGCCGCGAGGAGTTCCCCCGGCTCGCCGCCACCTGCGCGATGCTCGTGCAGGCGTACGTGGGACTCGGCGACGTGAAGGCCGCAGAAGCGGTCTTGAATGACGGACAAAGGGTGGAGCCCATGTTCCCCTGGGAACCGCAGCAGCTCGAGCGGGCGAAGTTGTCCCTCCTCAAGGCCAAACAGGGTTGTGCCGCGGTCATCCTGGGAAAAGCCCTGAACGAGGGCGGCATCCCGGCCGGTGAGAAGATACTCCGGGATCTGATCGCGAGGAAACCCGACGGGCCCGTGCTCGAGGAGGCCGATTTCAACGCCCTGGGCTACCGATGTTTCCAGGAGAACAGGGTCGAGTACGCCCTCTTCGTCCTGGAGAAGACCGTCGAGCTCTACCCGGCCTCCTGGAACGCCTGGGACAGCCTCGGAGAGGTGTCCGCCAAGGCGGGCCGGAAGGAGCGGGCCATTGAGTGCTACCGCAAGTCGCTCGAACTGAACCCGAAAAACAAGAACGGCGTGGCGATGCTCGAGAAACTGGAGAAAGGGTGATCGGGAGGGCGAGCCTTGCACGGGGAATCGACGGCCTGACCATCCCCGCCGCTGTCAACCCTGCCTGACCCTATTGAGAACCCCAGTGCGGCGGCACGCGCCGACGGAAGCAGGACACTCACTCTTGCTCATGGCGTGAGTGTCCAGCGTCGTCCCAGCGCGGCGGCCCGCGCTGGGGCAAGCGTCGCAAAGACTTACAGAGCGCCGCATTCTCCGCTTGCGAAATCGCGCAGCGGGTTTTTCATGGGGCCGTGCGGTCTCGCGTTCAGGGGCAGGACAGAAAGCGGAGGTAATCCAGGCGCACGCCGCTCGCCTTCGTGTAACTACCGCCGCCGGCGTAGGTTTCTGTATAGGTGAAACTCTGCTGGCGGCACCACTTTTCACCATCCACTTTGTAAAGGACCTTTCCATGGCGCACCCGTTCCAGCGGGAGGCCCTTCCGGTTCTTGACGATGGTCCAGCTCGTGTCGTCGAGGCCCACCGCGCGAAGGGCGGCCTTGGGGTACTCGGCTTTCACCTGTTTCCGGGCCAGGGCTTCGATGGCTGCATCGTGGGCCGGGGCCACGAATTTCCACCGGGGGGCCAGCCGGTCGATCTCCTGGTTCAACCCGACAATGATCTTGTCAAGGGGGGCCAGCAGCTCGGCCGGGTCGGTGATGCCGACCAGTTTGAAATGCTCGGCGAAACGTGTCGCCAGATCGGCCAGAAAGGCTTCGCGGTTGAAGAGCGCCTGCCGGACCGGCAACTCGTCGATGTGCAGGTACCCTTCGTGCATTCCCAGTTCCTTGCGGTTGCTTTCGATGACGCGTTCGATGATGCCGAAGGTGGAAAGGGCCAGGTTGCGAACCGCGCGCCGGGCCAGTTCCTGCCGCATGGACGCTGCCTTGCACCACAGGTCCATGTTCTTGCGCAACCGGTCCTCGCGGTCGGCGGAATACACGCTCCCGGAAACGCCCTGGTAGGGGCCCTTGCAGGCCGCCTCGACCTTCTCCAGGATGGCGAGGGCTTCCGTGATCTCCTCGATCCGGGTGCCGGGGTGGGCTGTCGAGTTTTCCGGGTCGTTGGCCAGCTCGAGGAACACGCGGCAGCGGGAAAAATTCGGGCCGCCCGCGTATTCGCGAAGGAACTGGTCGACCTTTGCCGCATTGGGCGGCGGGGCAGCCGCGGCAAAGATGCCCGGGATCGACAAGGCAACAACCAACCCGATCAGCCGAAACTTCATGGCACACCTCCTTGGACTCGTCGCCCCTTTATACCTTGAAGCCAAACGGATAGCAATACATGAAGGAGAGGACACTCACTCTTCCGCATCGCATGAGTGTCCGGCTTCGAGCGGCATGAGTGTCCGGCTTCGAGCGATGCTCTCATTCACTCAGCAGCAGGTTCAGGAGCACCAGGTCGAGGGCATCCACCCGCTTGTCGCCCTGGAGATCCGCGGCGCCGGCGGAGACCGGGTCGAGGCTGCCCCCGGCGAGCAGGAAGGCCAGGAGGACCGCGTCGGAGGCGGTGACCATGCCATCCCCGTCCAGGTCGCCCCGGGTGGGCTCCAGTGCCGGTCCCAGGCTGCCGGACGACGCATAGGCCGAAACGAAGGCGGAGTATGCTCCCGTTGCCGTGAGCGGCGCAGTGGAGGGCGAGGGGTCGAAGTCGGCTCCGGAACCGTAGAATTTCCCCGTGATGAAAGCATTTCCCCGAGCATCCACGGACAGGCCCGCGGCGATGGACAGCTTGTCCCCTCCCTGGACCGCCGCACCGAAGCCGCCAACCCAGGACAATTCCCCGGCCGGGGTGTACCGGGCCAGGAAGGCATCCGCCGCCCCCCCGCCGCCCTGACTCGACAGTTCCCGGAGCGCGCTCCCGGGGGCGAAGTCCGCCTTCCCCGAAAACCATCCCGCCACGACGATGCCCCCCTGCGGATCCTCCTGTATCCGGTGCCCTCCGGAAATGCCGCCGTCGCAGGGGATGGAAAAAACCCGCGCCAGCGACCCACTTTCGGAATAGGCCCCGACGAAGACGTCGTCAGCGGTTCCCAGGCAAGCCAGTTCATGGGTTGCCGGACCGGGATCGAAATCGCAGTTACCGGTGAAATGGCCGGTCACGAGGAAGCCCCCCGACGCCGTATTCCGGAGCGCTCCCGGAGACAGGAGGTCGCGGGAAGTCCCGCCGAGGGAAATCGCCCAGCGGCAGGACCCGTCCGGCTCGTAACGCGCGGCGAAAATATCGACGCCTCCCCGACTGGTCAGGCATCGGAGGTCCTGGGGGGGATCCAGGCACACCGTCTCCCGGTAGTTTCCCCCGAGGAGGCATCCGCCGTCCGCCGTGGCCGAGACGGCTGCGTACCCTTCCGAGAAGACGTCCTGGAGGTTCGCCCCGATCCCCTTCGCCCACAAATTCAGCCCGCCGGGGGAGTATTTCCCGACGAAAAGCCCCACGCCCGCCCCCGGGCAAGAGACAATCCGCGGTTCACCCAAAGGATTGGAATTCATGTTCCCCGAGAAGGCGCCGGTGACAAAAACGTTTCCCTGGTGATCGACGGACAGGTCCCAGCCGCGTTCCTCGGTCTGACCCAGGCTGTTCCCGAGCGGCAACGCCCAGAGCACGCCGCCGTCGGGGTCGTACTTGGCTAAAAAGGCATCGAAACCACCCACGGCCGTTAGGGTGAGCGATCCCGGCCCAGGGTCGAAATCGGCGGTCCGGCCGGCCTGCCCTTCCATCCCGAAGTACCCGGTCAGGTAAATGTTGCCCTCGTCGTCCGTGGACACGCCATGCGGGGCGTCCACCGACTGCGCGCCCCCCAGGACCTTCGCCCACCGCAATTCCCCGCTCGGTGTGTACTTGACCAGGAGGATGTCGATCCCGCCGGAGCTGGCCAGCCGGGTTTCACCCGGCCCGGGGTCGGCATCCAGCGCGGTGTCGAACAGTGCGGCGACGATCAGGTTCCCCTGAGGGTCGGTGGCGACGGCCTTGCCGTAAGCCTGCCCGGTCCCGCCGAGGGCGAAGGGAAAGCGGTGGTCGGAGGCCGGGCACGGCCGGGAAAACACCAGGGCCGTTACCCAGAGAAGATGGATGAGCAGCAAGGCTTTCTTCACGAGCATTCTCCCTTTTTTCCGGCTTTCACGGCGCCCCCCGGGTCAGCCCAACGGGCCTGGAAGACCAGCCGGTTCAGGAGGACGATGTCCTCCGGTGACAGGTGGATGAAGCGCTGCCGAAGAAAAACCTCCACCGGGGCTTTGGCGTCCCGGAGACGCTTGAGGCCCTCCGGCTGGAGGCGGACGATGACTTCCCGGCGGTCGCGGCCCTCCCGGGAACGCGCGGTCAGGCCGGCGGCTTCGAGACGGTCCAGAAGGCGGGTAAGGTCCGGGGCCCGGGTGATCATCCGGCGACCCACCGCCCGGATGGGGACCCCCTCGGGCGGCTCGCTCTCCAGGATGCGCAGAACGTTGTACTGCGGCCGGGACAACCCGTATCCCCCCAGCAGGCGGTTGATCTCCCCCGACAACTGCTCCGCCGTCCGGATCAGGTTGAGGAAAAGCTCCAGCTCGGGCAATTCAAAGGGTTCCTTCCGCCCGATTTCAGCCGCCAGGTCTCTCGGTGTTTTCATTCCGGCTCTCTCCTCCCGGGGTCGTCTCAACGGATCAGCAGCAGCCCTTGGGGGGTATAGCTCCGAACGCAGGGAAAGACGCTGCGATCCATTGGGCACGAAACCGAACCAGTCGTCGTCGAACGGCCCGCCGGCCCAGTGGTTCAACCCGCCCCGGATGGAATTGCGCTGTCCGCGGGCCCGACGATCACCCTTTTAACTTGTCAAGACGATATTTGTTTCAACAAATTTTCGGGGAAAGAAGGAACTGTTTGAGTCGACACGCACCGGTTCCCTGTTTCGCGGCATCGAAGTCAGACAGCCCGAACGGCTGAAAGGAGACACCCGATGACATTCAGGGCGATTTCAATGACAATCTTGGTGGTGGTGATGGCCGGCATCGCAGCCGCCGGCGAGGCGAAGGTCCTCGCTTCTTTCGACACCCCGGATTCCACCCGATCCTGGAAGTCCGTCAACGACGGGGTGATGGGCGGAGTGTCCGAGGGCGGATTCAAGCGGACGGCGTCGAACACCCTGCTGTTCAGCGGCACGCTTTCGCTGGAAAACAACGGCGGATTTGCGTCCATCCGCGCCGAACTCCCCGCCCTGGACCTGTCCGGCCTGTCCGGCATCGTGGTGAAGGCCCGCGGCGACGGGCGCACTTACTGGATCGAACTTCGCGTGGCCCGGCAGTTAAGCGCGAGTTCCTACCGCGCCTTTTTGCCCACGGCCCGGGGAGAGTGGCGGGAAACCCGCATCCCCCTCGGCGACTTCAAGCTGCAGGCCTTCGGGAGCAATCTGCCCGGGGCCTCTCTGGACCCCGCGGAAGTCACCTCGGTCGGTTTCACGATTGCCGACAAGAAACCGGGGCCGTTTGAGCTGGAGATCGCCTCCGTGAAGGCCGTGGCCGGTGATGACCCGACGTATACAGCCTCCGCGCGTCAGACGGTGGTCGATGTCGCCGCCGCCGCCGGAAGCTTCAAGACCCTGTTGGACGCGGCGACCGCCGCGGGCCTGGCCGGGGTGCTCTCCGGCGAGGGGCCCTTCACGGTTTTCGCCCCGACGGACGAGGCTTTCGCCAGGCTGCCTGCCGGCACCCTCGACGAGTTGCGTAAGCCGGCGAACAAGGAAAAACTGGCCGGGATTCTGTTGTATCACGTGGTCGCCGGCCGCGTGACGCTCGCCAAAGCGATCGAAGCCCGCGAAGCCGTCACGCTGCAGGGAACGGAGATCACCGCGATGTTCGACAACGGCCGCGTCCGAATCGGGCCGGCCACCCTGCTGAAGGCCGACATCGTTGCCTCCAATGGCATCATTCACGTGATCGACCAGGTGCTGCTGCCGCCTGAAACCGTCGGCAAGCCACTCCCCCCCCGGGCGCTCGTCGAAATGGCGATCGATCGCGGCGTACCGCTCTTCAACGGTGGCCAGGTTGCCGCCTGCGCCGCCGTGTACGAAATCACCTGCGAGGCGCTGCGGGCGATGCCCGAGGTCTCCGAAGCGTCGCGCAAGGACCTGGAACGGGCCCTGCGGGCCATGCGCGCCGAGAAGTCAGCCCGGGAAAAAGCCTGGATCCTTCGACGGGCCCTCGATCGGATCCTGGCTCACGATTGAAACTCCCCGCAATAAAAGGCCATCGTCCCTGGGCGACGTCTCGAACAAAGGCGTCACAGGCACTTTCCCGTTCGATCTCCGAACTTCTTGTGACGTCGTCACGATGGAGCGATGATCCATCATCATTTTCGGAGTACCCGCAGGTCGGGCATGAGGGTTGCCCTTCGCGACGTTAGGCGTGAGGCTTGGGCGGAAACCGCCTCGACTGAAAACGGAAAAGCGCCGTCACCCCAACGGCAACCCCCCTTGATCCAAGGGATGGTTGTCGCCCGGATGACGGCACTCGCGAAATCGAGGTGATGTTGATGGTCCGGAAACGTTTTTCGTGACGCCCCTGACGCGGCGTCGGCTATGGGCCGACGCCACGTGAGCGTCACGGTTCGTTTCGCCCTACTTCACGGGTTCGGTCTGGGCGGATTCCTTCTGGGCGGAGTGCGGGCACTTGCCCTGGGCGCCGGACTTGGCGGCGTCCTTGCCGTGTTGGCACTGGCCCTTGGCCTCGCCCTGGGCGGCCGAGCCGGTCTTGCAGCAGCCCGCGGCGTGGGCTTCGGCGCCCTTGCAGCAGCCCTTTCCGCCCTGGTGGGCCTTCTGGCACTCGGCGGAACCTTTGGCGTGGCCGCAGGGGGTCTTGCCGGCGTCCTGGCCCTGGGCCTTGGACTGGCAGGTGGCGCCCGACTTGCCGGTGGTGGTCTTGGGGTCGTCCTTCGGGGTGTCCGCCAGCCCGAAGCAGGCAAGGGTCAGCGCGAAGAAGGCGATGGTCAGAATTCTTTTCATGGTTGTACCTCCGGGTTAATTTCACAAAACGACAGTATACGAAAAAATCAGGCAGCAGTGCCGGGAAAATGGGGGGAACCCCAAAAAAAAACCGGCGTCAGCGGACGCCGGTTACTTTGAACGGAGGGCCTTATCACTGCCCCGGAGGAGGCTGCCCCCCGCCGGGAGGCGGCCACCCCCCGCCCTGTGGCGGGCCGTAACCGCCCTGCGGCGGGCCGTAACCACCCTGGGGCGGACCATAACCGCCCTGGGGCGGGCCGTAACCGCCCTGCGGCGGCCCGTAGCCGCCCTGCGGGCCGTAACCCCCTTGAGGCGGACCATAACCGCCTTGCGGAGGTTGACCGTAGCCCTGCGGCGGGCCGTAGCCGCCCTGCGGGCCGTAACCGGGGGTCTGCCCGGCCCCAGCGGGCGGGTACTGCGGGTATACCGGAGGTTGCCCCGGATATTTCTGGAAGGAAACCAGGTCGAGCAGTTTGTACAGCCAGAATCCCATCAGAATCATGTAACCGAGGACAAAACCGGAGATCCGGAGAACGAAGAAGAAGGTCCAGAGCCCTGCGGCGAACGAGAAATCGATCAGCATGGAGACCGGCTCCCCGATGAGCGGCCACCCCAGAAGCACCAGCATGCCGATCTGCAGGAGAAGGCGGGACATCTTCGCCAGCTTGGAGCTGTCCGGGCGCACGGCGAGATTCACCAGGAGGATCACCCCTGCCCCGGCGAGCGTCAGGCTGGCCAGGAGCATCACGATGAAACTGATGACCCTCATCGCGTTCATGCCGGTGAAATACCCTGTCTGGGTGATCTGGAGCAGTTCACCCAGGATAACGAAGAGGGCGAGCGCCCCCCCGCAAATCCCTCCCAGCAAACGGGAAAGGAAGTTGAAAGGGTATTTCAACCGGGATTCGTCGGCGATGTAGGCTCCGACGAAAGCGAAAGCGGAAAGGGCCAGAAAGGTTCCTCCCGCACCGGCGCGCTGCCCCTGGAAGATGGTGAAAGAGAGTAGCCCGAACGCACCCATGCTGAGCAGCACGATCATCCGGGTGAATTTGGGAACCACGTACGCAACGATCGGGATCCCGATACCCATCACCATGGCCGTTGCGAACAGGAAAATCATGATCCCCGGGCAGTCCCAAATGAAGAACATCGGATCGCTGCTGAAGGGGATGAAAAAAGAGACAAAAAAGAAAATCCCGATGGTCATCCAGAGCCAGGCGAACTCGGGCGGCTCCATCGGTTTCTTGTAGCCGTATCCTGGGGGTTGGTACTGGGGCTGATATTGCGGGGGATAGGGTTGTTGCGGATACCCCGGGTACTGGGGGGGCGGTTGCTGGGGCGGGTACCCCGGGGGATAGCCCCCACCCCGCTGGTCGTACTGCTCGTGCTGCATACTCACCTCCGCGACTGTATGGTGTTTTTCTTTCCTATTCCCTTCTATTTCCCCGACATCATGCCGTATCTGTATCTGTATCGGTATCGGTATCGCAATCGCTATCGCAGTCGCTGCCGGTCCCGGGCTCAGAATCAGCAACGGCATCGCGATCGCCACCGCCGTTCCCGTCGCCGACTCCCCCCGTTCACGCCCTCGCGGCCGACCCCCGCTTCACCGGATCGCCACCTCGTCCGACAGTTCGTTGGTGTCGTCCGCTTTGCGGGGGAAATGGGCCGCCAGCAGCTCGCCGATCTCCCCGAGGCCCGTCGCGATGGCGTTCCCGATGCCCTCCCGGGGGGCTTCGGACGAGATCCGGGCGGCCAGGGCGTCCCACGTCCCCTGCCCGATCTTCCCGTGGATCCCGGTGTCCCCGAGGATCCGGAACTGTCGCCGGCTCAGGAGGACGAGGACCAGGACGCCGGTCCGGTCCCGGGTACGTTCCAGGCCGAGACGGCTGAACTCCCGGAGGGCCAGGTCTTCGACCCCGAGGCCCCGGACCCGCTCGGGAAAGCTCCGGCGGACCCGGACCACCACGCGGATTTCCCCCGACGTCCGCTTTTCGGCCGCGCCGACCTTCGCGGCGATGGCTCTCCGGGCCTCCTCGGGAAAGAACCGTCTCACCTTCGCATCCCGCAGGAAACCGTCGATGACGAACCAGGCCCCGAGAAGGAGGAGAATTCCGGCGGCGCCGAACAGCGCCTCCACCAGGATGAAGTGGAGGTCGATCCCTTCGTGCCAGGCCGGGACCTCCAGGGCCCTCAGCCTCCACAGGGCCAGCGCTCCGAACCCGGCCCCCAGCAGCAACTGAATGACACCCGCCGTTTTCCTGCTCATTTGGGCCATCTCGGAATCCCTCTGCGAAACTTGGCGCCTTGGCGCCTTTGCGTGAATTCGGTTCGGCACTTCGGCGAATGCCCTTCCTCAAAAATCCCCGGAAGCCCCGCCCCCGTCGAAGGAGCCGCCTCCGCCGGAAAAACCGCCGTCGCTCCAGGAGCTGCCGCCGCTGCTCCCCCAGGAACCGCCGCCGCCCCACGACGAACCGTGGTGTCCGTCCGACGACCCCCACCCGCCGGCGCCGCCGTGTTCCCGGGCGGACCGGAACAGCCAGGGGATCATCAGGCCGGCCCCCAGCCCGCCGGCGACCCCCAGGATCGCCAGGAGCGGGTTGCCGGCCAGAAAGGCCGTGGCCGCGCCCCCTGCGAGCCCGCCCACGGTGCCGGAAACCCACAGCTTGGTGAGGGCGCCGAGAATCCCCAGTCCGATCAGGCCGGCGATGACGATGACGGCCCAGGGCGACCCTTTCTTCTTCGACTTGGCCGACCCGACGTATTCCCCCTTCGTGGCCTTCGCGACCGCCATGACCCCGGCCTCCACGGCGCTTCCCCACTTCTCGGAGCCGCGCTTGAGCAGGGGGGCCATCTCGTCCCGGATGATGCGCCCGCAGAGGCCGTCCGGCAGCGCACCCTCCAGGCCGCGGCCGACCTCGATGCGGATCTTGCGGTCCTGCGTGACCACCAGGATCAGCACCCCGTTGCTGTTTTCCTTCGTTCCGAGCCCCCATTCCCGGGCCGCGCGGATGGCGAAGTCCTCCTCGGGCTCGTCCTCCAGCGTGGGGATCAGCAGCACCGCGATCTGGTTGGAGGTCTGCTTCTCGAAGCCCGCGAGGAACTGCTCGAGCCGCTGCCTCGTTCCGGCATCGACGACACCGACGGTGTCCACGATCCGCCCGGTGAGCGGCGGGACCGCCACGGCCGCGACGAGGGAAACGACGGACAGCACGGCGAGAAGGGTAAAAAGAAGGAAGGTACAGAGGTGGGACCGGCCGGGGCCGGAACGCTCCATCGGCATCGGGATCGGCCTCCTCTCCTGGCTTCGCGTTTCAGGTTGTCTCATGCTGCTTGCTTTCACACGGGATGCAGACTCAACCTCTTTATTCTTATCCGCCCTGCTCCGCTTTGTCAACCGATTCTTGCGTGGGTCGGCGATTCCGCACGGGCGGCCGGAGAAACTGAGGTGAGTGAAAAAAACAGTCGGCAAAGGGTAGGTGCAGGTCGATTGGGTAAGGCGTAAGCGGTGTGAAGGAGTTAGTGGGGAGCCAGAGGGTAGGGAACATACAAATAAGATGTGAGTGGAGACACTACGCCACGGGACCTTAACCAGCAGGTCAAGAATTGTGTTTGAACAGATGGTCGGCTTTCCATAGATTGACGATTTCGTTGAAGCCGTGATGCCCTCGCAAAGAGTTAAAACCGGGGATATTATACAGAAAACAAAAGGAATATCCATCATTTTCCACTTGACGGGGATTTGCTTTTTATGTAGTGTATGCCTCAGATCAATTCAGGCATGCAGGTAAAACATTTGATTCCCATCAACTACCACAAAACCCCGATGCTGATCGACCCGTGGCACTTCCAGGGGCCGAAACACCGGGAACTGACGGCAGGGTCCTGGCCTGGCCTGTTCCGGCAGGAGATCCTGCCCGTCCTGCCCGTGGAGAAGCCGGCGGCGTGTTTCACGTCGGGGAGAGGCCGGCCCGGGAAGGATCTGCACACGGTGCTGGGCGCGCTGGTGCTGCAGCAGCAGTTCGACCCGACGGACGGGGAGACGTTGCGGCAACTGGCCTTCGATGAGGCGGCGGTCCGGGCGGCCCGGTTGGCGGAAGCCGCGCGTGAGGCCTGTGCGGAAAAGGTTGCCGGGGAGGCCGCTGCGGAGCCCGAAACGGCCTTGTCGATCTTGTTCGCTCCCCTCTTTGTCGCTGTTGGGATGCTCTTCTCGATTTTTGGAGGGCCGACCGGGGAAAAACCGGGTCGAACCCCTTCCCGCGTTCACCCTGCCCGAAATTCTCCCCGCTCCTACCCAGAGCCGTCTGACTTTTTACAAGGGCACCACGCCGCAGAAAGGCAAAGGGTGCCAGGCTCCTGCGGAGACCGATACGCTGCCGGTTTCGGGGTCGTCGGGGCGGCGGGGAACAGACGAGATACAGAGGAGGGCAAGTGGACCTGACGGAAATCCGAGAGCTGTTCGAGCACAATCGCTTCCTGGAAGCCTACCGCCGGTGCGCTCACCTGTGGGCGCCGGAGACCGACACGGACGACTTCTCCATCGACGAACTGATCCTCTTCGGGCGGCTGGCCTTCCACGTCGGGAGCCCGCGATTGGCGCGCTGGCTGCACCGGGAGGCCGCCCGCCGGGCGCCGCGGCATCCCCTGACCCGGTGCTACGCGCTTCACGTGGGGCGACGCCGGGCCGACATCCTCGACACCCTTATCGATTACGAGGCCGAACCGGAGCTCGACACCGACGACCCGGAACTGAAAGCCTTTTGGTTCGGATCAATCGCCACGTACTGGGCGGGGCTGCGGGACTTCGGGAACGCCTTTGCTTGCTTGGACCGGGCAAAAACCACCCTGCCGGAGAACGCCTGGGTGCTGAGCTCCGAAGCGGCCGTCCTGCTGTCCGCGGACCGCTGGGAGGAGGCGCTCGAAGCCGCCCGCCGCTCCTGGATGGTCAGTCCGGGAAAACCCTGGACCGCCCGGCTATTGGGACAGACCATGATCAAGTGCGGCCGTCTCCCGGAGGCGGCTCGCCGGATCGTCGAGGCCGCGGAGGCGGGGGAGTCCGTGGAACTGGCTTCCTATGCCGCCTGGCTGACCTGCGCCTACGCCGAAACGCTGGACGGCGACACCCGCGGCCGTGCCCTCGGGCGGGCGTCCGAATTGGTGGGCAGGATGCCGGCGCTGACGCCGCGGCCCGACAAGGAAACCCGGGACCGGATCGCCCGCGCGAGCCTGGACATCGCTGAACTGGCCGGGGATCGCGCCGCCCTTGAGAAGTGGGCCGAAGAATCCGGGTCGCATTACTACCGCACCCTGCTGAAGAACCTTCGCCGTAGCCCGAATGGACGGCGCCTGATCCTGCCGTTCCGCCGGGTGTCCCAAAAGCACGACACCTGCCTGCCCTCCAGCATGGCCGCCGTGTTCTTCGCGCTGGGGATGGACCTCGACGAGGACGCCATCGCGGGTGAGATCACCTATGGCGGGACCACGCCATGGAACGCGGCCGACTGGCTCGAGCGGCGCGGCCTCGCGGTCCGGCATTTCCAGGTCACTCCAGGCATCGCCGCGGAACTGGTCCGGACGGGGGTCCCGTTCATCCTCACCCTCGAAGCCGAGAGTTCCGCCCACGCGGTCGCGGCCGTCGGGCTGGACGAGGCGGCGGGGACCCTGTTGTATCACGATCCCTCCTTCCCCCGGCTCGGGGAGATCCTTCTGGACGGCCTCGGTGCCGACGAGCACCCGCTGGGGCCCCGGGGGATTGCCGCCCTGCCCCGGGACCGGGTCGCCTTCCTGGACCGGATCATTCCCCGGGACGACTCCCTGGCGTTCTCCGCTTTCAGTGAACATGGGCGGGCCCTGCGCGACTCGGGGCCCCCCGCCGCCCGCCGGGTCGTGGACGGTCTGAAGACCGCGCTCCCCGGCCACGTCGTGACCCGTTACCTGGAGGCTGTCCAGACGGTCGTCGAAGGCAGGGAGCGCGAGGCGTTCTCGGCCTTCCAGGGGTTGACGAACGAACACCCTGGCTGCCTCCGGTTCCGCCGGTCGCTGCTCAACGCCTGCGGTTCGCTCGGCAACACGGGCCTGTTGCGCGAGACCCTCGGCGACGTGGTGGAAAAAGGTCGCCTGCCCGGGATTCAGGCCACCCAAGACTGGTGGTATCCCCCCGAAACCTACGTCTGCCGGTACGCGGACCTCCTCGCCGACTCTGAACCCGGGCGCAAACGGGCGTTCAGGCTCCTGCGCGGGGTGCTGGCCCGGAACGCCGGCAGCGAGGAAGCCTGGTCCACGATGGGGAACCTGTCCTGGGCGGACGGTCAGACCGACCTCGGTCGCCTGGCCTACCGGGCCGCCGCGTGCCTGGCGGACGAGGACGACGGCAGGGCCCTCGTCTACGGCAACGTCCTGCGTCTGGACGGCCGCGAGGCGGACGGTCTGCGGTGGCTGGAGGAACGGGCCCGGAGGCTGGCGACGTCGCCGAGACCCCTGGGGCCCTGGTTCGCCTGGGTCGAGGCGCTGGAGGTTTTCGGGTACCCGGAGCGTACGGCCGCGGCCCTGGAGGAGGCCCTCGGCACTCACGGGGACGACCCGGAGTGGGTCGAGGCGTCCATCCCGTACCTGTGCCGCCTTGGGCGCTGGGAGGACGCGGAGGCCGGGCTGCGCCGCCTCGAATCGCGGGGGGAGAAGACGGCGGGCATACACGAGGCCCGGGTGGTCTTCCACCGCCTGCGGGGCGAGTGGGAGGCCTTGCTCCACCACGCCCGCGAGTGGGTCCGGGTCTCCCCTTACTCGATGACGGCACGAAGGCAACTGTTGGACGCCGTCACGATCCTCGAGGGAAACCACGTCGCGGTGAGCCTGGCGCGCCAGTGGGTGGAGGAGCACCCGGGCCACGACGAGATCGAGGACCTTTTACACGACCGCCTCGGTGAAGACGATGCGGAGGGAGAACAACTCCGACTCGTCCAGGAACGACTCGCCCGCAACACCGAGGACGGCTGGGCCTGGAGGGCGCTGGCGACAATCCGGATCGGCGAGTACGCCGTCAAGGCGCCCGCGGAGCGCGGACGATTGGAACAGGAGATCCGGCGGACCCTGTCGGAATGCGACCGGACAGCCCCGCGGGAAGCCGGCACCCTGCGGATTCACGCGATGTGGGCCGAGGTAAGGGGAGACTGGCGGGCGGCCATGGGGCACTGGATCTCCGCCGTGGAGGCAAACCCGGAGGATTTCCATTCCTACCGAAGGGCTTGGATCTGTGCCACCAGCCTGACGGAAAGGGAGCGGCGACGGGTCCTCCAGTGCATCGAAGCCTCCCTGGCGCGTTGCGTCGGCCGCCTTTACTTCGCCCGCGAACTCGCCTTTCTGATTGCCGACCGTTTCGGGTTGTCCGCAGCGGAAGAAGCAGTGAACCGCTGGCGGAAACAGCGGCCCGACGACCCGGAAGTCCTGGAGGCCGTCGCCGACCTCTGGTTGGAGCACGGGCGGGGTCGGAGCGACCTGGAACGGGCCTGGGAACTCCTCACCGAGACCGTGCGGCGCTTCCCCTATCACATCGATCTCCGGCTGTCCCTCGCCCAGGCGCACCGGGCGCTGGGCCGGGAAGCGGAAGCCGAGGAAGCCCTCCGCGAGGTCCACCGCCGGCACCCGGCGAACACCTCGGTACGGCTTCAGATCGCCCAGGTCCGGGAACGGCAGGGGGACGCGGAGGGCGCCGAAGAGTGGCTGGAAGGGGCACGGGCCATCGCCCCACTCTCCACCGAGGTCATCAACGCCCGGATCGGTTTCCTGCTGCGCCGGAAACGCACCCGGGAAGCCCGGGACCTGGCGCTCGGCACGCTCGCGGCCGACCCGTACAACGGTTTCCGGCGCGAGTGCGCCATAAACGTGCTGACGGACCTCGGCGACCCGAAGGGGGCCCTCGAACTGGCCCGGGAATGGGTCAAGCTCGTACCCTCGGCCGCCTACCCCTGGCTCATGCTGGCGCGGATGCTGGCCGCATCGGACAACACGGCCCGGCGCAAGGAAGGTGAGGAATGCTACCGGCGCGCCCTGGAACTGGACGAAGGATTGCACGATGCGGCGGACGAACTGGCGCAGCTCCTGGCGAAGGAGCGACGCCTGGAAGAGGCGGCGACCGTCCTCGAACGGGTGCGGCCCCACTTGAAGGACCCGTCGCCGGCGGCCGGCCGACTGGCGTGGCTGCAACGCCTGTCCGGAAAGACCGCTCAGGCCCGGGAAGCCATGAGTAATGTCGTTCGATCGGCCCCCTGGTTCGGTTGGGGCTGGGAGAAACTCCTCACCTGGATGCGCGAGGACGGGGCATGGGACGATGCCCGCGCGCTGCTATGCCCTTCCCCGCCCGCCATGCAGGCCCAGGGCTGGTTCCGGAGGGACCGACTGATCGTGCTGGCCCTTGCCGGGCTGCCGCCGACCCAACTCGAATCCGAATGGGACCTTTGTCTCCAGGATTACCCGCAGTCCGTGAACCTCCACCTCCAGTGCTACGACTCGCTGAGGGAACTGGGGCTTCTCGACAAAGCCGGGAAGATTCTCGACAAGGTCCTGCAGTGGGTCCCGGACAACCCCGTCGTCCTGGCACGCCGCGTCGAGGTCCTCCTTGACCGCAAGGACCCGAAGAAAGCCGTGGAAACCGTGCTCGCCGTCAGTTTCGACGCCGACGCCGATGCCGACGACGACACTGGCACCGAATGGGCCGTGAAGTATGCGTGGGAGAAGATGACCGATGCGGGGCTCCTGGACGAGGTCTGCAACCGGATGAGCCACCGGATGGAACGAGGGGAGCAGCCGTCCGTGCACGCGTTCGGCATGATGGCTGAGGTGGCCCGAAACCGCGAGAAAAACGTCAAACCCTGCCGGAGCATGCTGGAATGCAGCCTGTTCCGGGGGGCAGGCGCGCGGGCCTTGGAAAAACTGCTCGCCCTGGCTGACCGCTTCTCCTGGAAGGACCCGGCCTACCTGGCCACGATCTTCGATAAACTGACGGGTATCGGATATCAGCGGATCGTGATCCGTTACGGGCGGCAGTACCCCGAACGGATCAGCGCCACCGAAACCTGGTCCGAGGTCGGCAGGGCGCTTTTCGACGTCAGCCTTCCCCTGACGGCGAAGTTCCTTTCCTCTTGGAAACAGCGGACGGACGTGAAGATGTGGATGGTCATGAACCTCGCGGTCTCGCTGACCTATTTCGGGGCGGCGCGATACCGGGAACTCCAGTCCGCCTGCCGGGATGCCCTCCGCTACCTATCCCACGATCACACAGCCCGTTACCAGGCCCATCTCCTGGCCGAGTCCAGCGTCCTGCTCGGTGACACGGCGGTGTTCCGCGACGCCTGGTCGCGTTACGGGGATTATTTCGACGGGCAGGTCCTGGACGGCGAGTTCTTCCCGGACAGCCGGCGGCACCTGCTGTCGGACATCCCCCAGTTGGCCTTGGCGCTCGAGAGGAACGACCGGAAGACCTTCGACGACCTGTCGAAGCGCCTGAGAACAAACTTCGTGCGGGTCGGCCAGCAAACCCAGCGGCAGCGTCACCGCGACACGATCCGGAAGGTCTCGGCGGTGACGGGGATCACGGCAGGTTTGGTCGTGGGTAGTATCTATCTCGGGGTACCGGCCGCCATCATCGCGACCCTTATCATTTCAGTGCTTCTCTTCGGAAGGAAGCACCCGGGGAATTGACGGGGTCCAGGGGTACAAGTGCCAGGTTCTGTCTAACCCCAATAAAATCATGGGGAGATAGCCACCAGAAGTGCAAGTGACGAATAATCAAGAGGACATAACGATTGGTCCGCGCCGGGCAGCGGTAGGACGGCTTGGCGGCGAGGAAGGCCCGGGTCCGGGATGAAGGTGGATTCGTACGACTGCTCCCCCTTTACCCGAAGGGGAAGGCCAATCGGGAAGTCAAAAGCGAACCCGCCCCTCCCATTCTTCCGCCCCTGCCTCTTCGGGTGCCGACTTCCGGTTCGGGGGTTTGCCGCCTTTCCCCGCCCCCCTTCAGGGTGCGTTTTCCATCCTCCTTCGCCGCGTCCCGGAGGCGGCGACGCGGGCGCCCGGAACGTTCTGTCCTCCGGCCCGATCGTGACCGGCGCCCGCGTCTGGCCCCCGGCTGGGACGCCCCCTCCCCTTCGGGGCGGGGCCCTCGAACGTCCAATCCCGATTTGATTCATATCCTCTGCAAGGCCAAAGGGAACGTGACGCGGACTGGCCGCCATGCCCAGGTGACGAACGAAGGGCACGTGGCGCGGATGGACTGCCATGCCCAATCGGCGCTGGGAACGCGACGCGGGTGGGCCGCTCCGTTCAGGCATTGCCGGGGGCGGGGCAACTGCTGCACGTTTGCAACGACGCCAGCAACATCCTCACCCGACCCGATCCCCGCCAGGGGGATCAATGGGTGTAGGGTGTAGACCTCGCAATTCGACGAGAAAATCAGGCAGTTATAGTGAAATGATACATCATACTCCAGCAGGAAGGAAGGAGAAAATGACTTGATAAGGAAAATAAAGCCTTGTGGATTGTAATGGTCCGAAAGGGCGTAGGGAAAAAGCTTGGTTTATCGCGAATGATTCACTGAGCTACTTTATTGAGAAGGCTCTTCTTCATTTTCCCCCTCCTCTTCCGATGTGCCGGGGATGGCGTAGGACTCGCCGGCCCACATGCCGAGGTCCACGAGGGCGCAGCGCTCGGAGCAGAAGGGGAAGTTCGGGCCGGACACGGACTCCAGCGGAGTCCGGCACTGAGGGCAGCGCGGCGGGCGGAGGGGATTCTGTTCGGCAGGCATCGGGCGTTTCCTTCGTCAAAATAAAACGGGGCGCCGACAGCCGACGGCGCCCCGGGGACAGGGTCCGCGCAGGCCCGGCGCCCGTGCGGGTCTGGTTTACTTCTTTTCCGCCGGCCGCCGGGTGACAACGTCCAGTTTGTTCTGGTCCAGGATGTCGAAGGTGGCCCGGTTGAGCTCCACGAAGGACTTCTTCAGGAAGATGAGGGCGGACAGTTCGGCGGCCTTGGCGTTGGTGAGGTCGCGCTGGGTCTGGAGGACCTCGAAGTTGGTGGTCAGGCCGGCCTGGTAGCGCTTCTGCTGGCCGTCCAGCTGCTCCTCCTGGAACTGGCGGGCGGCGATGGCGGCCAGGAGGCTCTTCCGGTTCACCTCGATGGTCTGGACCGCGTTGAGGACCTCGACGCTGATGGTCTGGATGGACTGGCGAAGGGTGGCCTCGTCCTGGTCCTTGCCCAGCTTCGCCGCGGCGAGGTTGGCCTTGGCGGCGTGGTTGCCGAAGGTGTAGGTGAAGGTGAGGCCGATGGTGTAGTCGCGGTACTCCTGCTTGAAGACCTGCTCGTAAACGGTCCCCAGGCTTCCGGTGAACTTGCCGGGGTGCTGCCCGATGATGTTGCCGTCGTCGTCGTAGTCGTACTCCACAACGTTGGGCCCGGCCACGCCGTTGGTGGCGTACGAGGCGCCGAAGTCAAGCCGCGGCTTGGTCTGGTTGTCGTAGTAGCGGATGTCGACGTCGTCCTTCTCCAGGTAGATTTTGTACTTCCTGGCCTCGGGACGCTGCTTGACCGCTCGTTCGATCAGGTCCCTGAGCTCGGGGACCCCCTGGGGTACGGCGGGGGTCTGCACGGGGATGATCACCTTGAGCCAGATCGGGTCCTTCCGGTCGTTGCAGATGAGGTTTTTCAGAACGTTTTCCGCACGCACGATGTCCGCTTCCGAGGCGATGACCGACTGCTCGGACTGGGCCACCTGCGACATGGTCTGGGTGATGATGATGGGGGCCAGGGTCCCCACCTCCACGCGCTTGCGGTTGTCCCGCAACTGGATCAGGGAGAGTTCCCGGCTGGCGATCTGGATCTTCTGCTGCTCGATGGCGTTGACCAGGTCCCAGTAGCCGTCTTCCACCGACTTCACGATGTCGGAGATCTGCTTTTCAAAGTCCAAGTCGGAGATCTCGCGATCTTTCTTCGCGTTGAGGATGGCCCGCCGGCTGGCGTCGATGCGGAAATCGCGCCAGAGCGGCTGGTTGAAGGAGAAGAGCAGCGAGGCCGAGTAGGTCGGGTTGAAGGCATTGGAGTTGTTGGTCATCCGATCGTTGTTGGACTGGACGGAGAAGCTGCCGCCCGTCGAAAGGTACTTCGAGAGCTTCGCCCCGAAGTTCAGGTCCTTCGACTGGGTGGTGTCGAGCCGGAGATACTGGCGCTGGAGGGTCCCGAGCACGGGCCGCTCCGTCTTCGAATAGCCGATGTTGGCGTCGAGCTGGTAATCGTAGACGCCCAGCGTGGCGTGGAACTGCTCCCGGCTGATGAGGGGCTGGTAGCGCGTGATCTCGATGGTGAGGTTCCGGTTCAGGGCCAGATCGATGCACTCCTCCAGGGTCATCCCCTGGGAGTTGCCGGATTCCCGGGCGCGTTCCACCAGGGTCTTGTATTGCAGGGCATCCTCCGGGCGGCTCCCGTCCTGGGCCGCGACCGGGGAGGCGATCGCCAGGGCGAGGCCGATCCACCCAACCGACATCATCCGACGGATAAAGACTGAGAACATACCTGCTCCTTGCAAAGAGATCGGCAAATCAAACCCGTATTACGATGGGCCTTCCGGAAAAGTTTCGCCCTCACGGAATGCCAACGTAGGACTGGTTCGAGCACCAGTCGTCCGCGATCAGGGTCACTTCCGCGCACACAGCACCCGTTGCCGTCAACTGGACCCAGGCGATGCTCTCGAGCGTCCCCGGGAAGTCGTCCGCCAGCAGCCGGCGAACGTTGGCCCCGGCGCCCAGGCTGTCGGACACGCTCCCCTGGGCAGTGCCGCCGGCGTCGTAGGCGGTCAGGGTGTAGTTGACGCCCGAGGCCCCGGGGTTGGACAAGCGGAACTCGGACTGGAACCCCCCCTCAGGGCGAACCAGGGGAAACGACAGGGTCGAGGCCGCCGAAGTGAACGCGGGGAGGCCGTCGAACTTGAACTCCATGGGATCGGTGTTCCGGGACGCGAAGAGCTGGAAACCGCTCAGGTGCTGGTCGGCTTCCACGATCAGGGTGGCGGCATCGGCACTGACGCGCCCGTTGAAGATGCCCCAGATCTCCCGGGTGATCTGCTGTCCGGGACCGACCAGCCAGTCCTGGGTGTCGAGGGAGGCCCCGTCGGCGTCGTAGAGGCGGGCATGGGCGGTGGTGGGGACCGGACCGAAGTTCTGGAACGTGACGCCGGTGAAATAGTCGGTGTTCGAGGGGACCATGACGTACCGCAGCATGTTCGCCGCGGAGGCGGGATCGACCCCGCCGAGCCCCGCCACCCCCATCTCGCCCCATTTCCCGAACAACTCGAAACCGACCACGGGCTGTGCCGCGGCCAGCCGGACGCTCCGGATCCGGGACGGGTTCACGAGCCCGGGGATGATCTGGTCTACGAGGCTCACGTACTTGGCCCCGGCCGCCAGCGTGACGGAATGGGTCCCCAACTGCTCCCCGGCCTCGTTGAAAGCGGTGAACTGGACCAGGTTCGAGGAGGCCGCGAGGTTGACCACCGTCAACCCGGTGTAGTAAAGACCGGTCCCCGGGTCGGAGATATAGACGTAGGGGAAGAAGATCTGGGTGGACGAGCCGGCAGCCAGCGGGAGTACCGCCCGGGACAGGCCGTCCCGTGTGCCGAACTCGGTGACGCCCTTGAAGTCGGCGGGGCCCGACACCGTGTACCGGGCATCCCCCAGGGCGGCCGCCGTCGGGAAGACGGTTTCCATGGATTCGTAGAAAAACCCCTTCGCCGGGATCTCCCCGGTGTCATAAGTGTCCAGCAGCGATCCGGCCGCGTCGTAGGACCTGAGGATGGCCGAGGCACCCCCCGTCCCGGTGTTCACCAGGATCACCCGGGACCACCAGGCGTCGGTGCTGGCCACGTGGGCGCCGTGCGTCAGCGGGAGGGGGCCGGACTGGACCGTCACGTGGGCCGTGTTGCTGTTGGCGGTCCCGCAGCCGTTGGTCACGCGGACCCAGAAGTCGGCCGACGTTTCCAGGGGACCGGTGTCGCAGGAGGAGCCGATCCCGCCGCCGACCGGGTCGGCGGTGTTCCCGCTCAGGCCGCGGTACCACTGGTAGTTGAAGGGCGGCGTCCCGGAGACCTGGACGTTGAGGGTGACGGATTGCCCGCTCTGGATGGTGGCCCCCGCGGGATGGGTCGTGATGGAGGGCGCCTGGCAGCCGGTGCCGCCGTCCCAACCGGCGAGACGCGCCATCAACCACCAGAAGGCCCGCCCTTTCATCACGCAGTTCAGGCGTTCGGAGTGGGCGCACTCGCTGCACCCCGCGGCGATCGGGGTCAGCTCGTGGGTGGGGTGGGCCGCGATCCACTCCGTGGCCCAGTTGCCGTCCCCCCAGGGGTTGCCGTCCCCGTTGGTGTCGTACTCGCACCCGTCGGTTGCGTAGAGGGCCCGGAAGTTGGTGCCGTCGGTGGGGTTGAAGCTCTCGATGTCCGCGAAGTCGAAGAGGATCTTGTTGTTGTTGATGCAGAAAGCCCGGATCTGCTCGTTCCGCTGGTGGAGGTTCCCCGCGTTTCCGGACCCGTCGAGGTGCCCCGTCATGTAGACGAACCGGACGCCCGGGTACGCGGTTTCCAGGGCCGCCATGGCGTTCAGGTAGGCGTTGATCCCCGCCTCGGAGGTCCAACTGACGCCGCCGCACCACGACCACATGACGACGTTTCGGTCGTTGCCCGTCGTTCCCAGCATGACCACCGTGGCATCGCGCCACGCGAGGTCACCGTCCGAACCGAGGTCGCCCGCCCCGCCGGCGTTGCCCCAGTAGTCGTTGAGGAAGGTGCCCGCTTCCAGGCCCCAGCCGGAGGATTGGTAGTCGTACGTCGAACCCGGGCTGCCCCGGAAGGCTTCGATGCCCGTCACCAGCTGGCTGCCGTGGGACGTGTGCCCGTAACCGACCCGGAGGTTCGCCTTGGCCTGCTGGATCCAGTTGGCGGGGACCTGGGACAGGTCGGTGCAGGTGTGGTCGACGATGATGGGGGCCTGCGCGCGCACCGCGGCGGCCGTCAACCCGACGGCAAGGATGGACAGGACAACGAGGAGGCTGCGTGTTTTCATGATCCCTCTCCTGTGGTGTTCCGGCGCCGGCGGGTGGCCCGGCGGCGCACGGGAGGACGGCGCCCGGTGGTCGACCTTTTCACTCGACGTCCCAGCCGTACTCTGCGATCTTCTCCGCCAGTCGCCGGGCCAGGGCCGGGCTGGCGCTCCCGAGTTCGTGCAGGATCCCCCGGGCCTCCTGCCGGTAAGCTTCGATCTTCGCCGGTGTCCAGTGGGCGGGTGGGGGCTGGAGGTTGACGACCCGGTCCGCCAGCTTAACCATGGCCACTTCCCGGCCCTGTTTCCGGATGCGCCGGAGGCTGTCGGCCATGCGCTCCGCCCCGGGAAGGTCCGCCCGCTTGGTGAGCGCCGCCACCCCGCCGGCCACGGCGTCGCCGAAGCGCTCCCGCAACACCTCCGTCTCCGCGCCGGTGTCCTCGACGACATCGTGCAGGAGGGCGCAGGTCAAGGCGAGATCGAGGTTGATCTCCGGGTCCTCGGCGGCGGCGTGAAGCACTTCCATCGCCACGCACGACAGGTGGAAGAGGTACGGGATGTCGGAACCCGGAAGGCGTTGCCCGCCATGCCGCTCCGCCGCGAAACGCAAGGCTTCGATGTACCGTTCCGGGTCCCAGTTCATGCGCACACCCCCAGTGAAGATTCCGAGTACCACGGGGCACGGCAGGAGGATCGCCGCCTATTATCGCACACGCCGGCCCGAACTTGGAAGCAGGGAAATAAATACCGCCCTGAAACCAGTCAGAACTTACAAAGATCCTTACTTTCCAGGAGCTCCTGGGTTTGAACTCATAAAACCCGGATATCGACCTTGCCGTCGATAGCCTCCACGGTGCCGGCCAGGGGTGCGTGGACGTCCAGCCACTTTCCCTCGGCCACGCGGTCCCCCGGAAGGACAAGGTCCCCGGGGCCGACCCGGGGTTGCGCCCGGCCGCCGCCGAACTCCGCGAGATCGAGGGAGAGACGGGGCACGTCGTTGAGGGGGCCCAGGAACTCGGGTTCCACGTCGAAACGCTCGAGCGCCAGGCGCATCTTGAGCCAGGGCATGGGCAGGGCCTTGCGGGCGTGGTCGGGGTGTGGCGTCCCCGCCTGCTTGCGGAGGTACTCCCGGGGCACGACGGGCTTCATGGCGGCGATCAGCCGGCGGGGGGTGATGCGGACCGGGCAGGCCACCAGGGAGCAGACGCCGCACTCGCAGCAGTACAAGGCGATGTGATCCTCCTCCCCGGGGGCCGACAGGACCTTCCCCGCCCTCCGCATGAGCTTGTGCGGTTCGATGGCGTGCCCGAGCAGGCGCCGGGGGCATAGTTCCGTGCAGGCGTAACACTGGTCGCAGACCGAGGCCGAGACGCGGACCTCCCGGTCGAGCGGGGTTCGCAGTTCCTGGGCAACGGGGTTGCCCGGCGGGAGCACCACGATCCCCGAGGTGGTCCGCGCCACGCCATCGCCGACCTCGACGGGGCGTCCCATCATCACCCCCCCCGCGAGAACGAGGGGCTCGGGGCAGGTCGGCCCGCCCGCGCGCTCCAGGAGGTCGCCCACCCGGGCCCCGAGGGGGACCTCGGCGCAGAAGGGGCGTGCGACGGCGCCGGCCACCGTGACGAAACGCCGGGTAACCGGTTTCCCTTCCACCGCGTCGTGGATGTGGACCGCCGTCTGCACGTTCTGGACCAGGACGCCCACGTCCAGGGGCAACCCGCCCTGGGGGGGGACCCGGCCGGTGGCGAGGAAGGTCAGCACGTGCTCGTCGCCGGAAGGGTAGACGTCCTCCAGTTCCAGCACGCGCATCGCCGGGTCCCCTGCCGCGGCCGCCACGAGCCCGTCCAGGTGTTTCCGCCGCTTGTGCTTGAACGCGAGGACGACCTCCCGCGCCCCCAGGGCCTGACGAACCCGGGCCGCCGCCCCGACGATCGCCTCGGGGTAGCACCGCATGCAGTGCAGGTCCGAAAAGAGAAGCGGCTCGCACTCCGCCCCGTTGAGGATCACGGTGTCCACCCGGCCGGCGCAGTCCAGTTTCCGCCAGGTGGGGAAACCCGCCCCCCCGGCCCCTGCCACGCCCGCTTCCTTGACCCGGCGGACCAGTTCCGCGTGGGTGATCCCATGGCCCGTGTTCATCCCGTCCCTCCTGCTTTGCCCAGGGCCAGAACCAGGACCGTCAGGTCATCCTGGAGTTCCCCGGCGCCGTGCTCGCGAATCGCGTCCACCAGGGCACGGATCATCGCCTCCGGATCGAGGTCCCAGGCGGTGCGGCAGACCTCCCCGATCCGGGTCTCCCCGAACTCTTCCCCGTCGGCGTCGGAGGCTTCGGAAAGGCCGTCCGTGTACAGGACAACGCGGTCGCCGGCCCGAAGGTGGACCCGTCCACTCTCGAACACGACGTCCGGGAGGACCCCCAGGACCGGCCCGCCCGACTCCAGTCGCTCCGCCGACCCGTCCTCCCTCAGGAGGAGGGGGGCGCAGTGGCCGGCGTTGCAATAAACCATCACCTGATGTTCCGAGTCGTAAACTCCGTAGAAATAAGTCACGAATCTGCCGTCTCCCAGCAGGTTCACCGCGCTGCGGTTCAGGCGGCGGCACGCCTCCTCCGGCGGGCACGTCTCGTCGATGACCGCGCGAAAAGCCGCCTGCAGGTTGGACATGATGAGGGCCGCGGGCATGCCCTTCCCCGAGACGTCGGCGATGGCGAATCCGAAACGTCCCCCGCCGAAATCGAAGAAGTCGTAGAGGTCGCCGCCGACCGAACGGGACGGTTTCCAGAAAACGGCGAAGCGCCCGCCAGGGACCTCCGGCACGCTCCTCGGAAGCAGGTTTCGCTGGATTTCCAGGGCCCGCTCGAGGTCGAGGGACTGGGCCCGGAGTTTGAGCCGTTCCAGGGCCCGGGACACCAGGCCGGCCGCCAGACGGACGAAGCCCAGGTCCTCCGTTTCGAGGTTCGACGGGAGGGTTTCCGCAGGGACCGCCAGGAAACCGGCCAGGCGCTCGTCCACCCGGAACCCCGCCAGGGCGTGCAGGCCTCCTCCCGGCCTTGCCCGGGCGGTCCCCTCCGCCAGCAGGCCGGAACCCGGCTCCAACGGTTCGTCCAGCGAAAGAACGAGGGGGTCCGATTCCTCGACCCGCCGCGAGTGGCACACCTCCGCAACGGTCCCGAAAGCCTGCGCCGCCCGGAAGACCGTTTCACCCTCCGCCCGGTAGAAGACCACGCCGGACTTGATCGGCGAAACGGACTCGACTTTCCTAATAAACAGACTGAATATATCCTGCCTATCCTCCGATTGTTGAAGGATTTTTTCCAGATGATCCAACTGCTTTGGATACTCAAAGCGTTTCCGGAAGAAACGCCGATCGACGAAGCCCTGCACCCGTCGCTGCACCGGCGTCACCACCGCCACGGCGCACAGGGTCGACAACACGATGGACCAGGTGCTTCGGACGCCGGTGTAGGTGGCCAGCAGGCCGCCGGCCCCCCCGGCGAGGATGAAGAAGACCGCGAGCACCGAGAAGGTCACCAGGGCGTAGATCAGGGTCCTCCGGATGAGGACGGTGATGTCCAGCACCCGGTGCTTGAGGATCCCGATGGCAAAGGAAAGGGGGATCAGCACGTAGAGCGCCTTGCTCCCGAGTTCTCCGACCAGCTGGACGCCCGGGGCCGTCCGGCCCACGAAGGCGGAACCGATGATGAGGAGCCCCAGCAGCAGGTTCCCGGACACGGCCACGAAGGTCCCCCAGATCGGCCAGCGCAACTGGGCCCGCTCGTCCGCCCTGGACTGCCGATGCTGAAGGTAGAGGGCGACGCAGCTGGCGACCGGGTAGACCAGCGGCTGCAGGATCACCCCGGCGAAGAGGCACAGGCCGCCGGCGATGAGCAGGGCCTCGGGTACCAGGCCCCAGTCGGCGAGGGGCGCCGCCAGGCCGCAGAACGCCGCGAGAGCGGCCAGGCCGAGGGCAATCACCCGCCAGGGGTGGTCCGCGAGGAACGCCCGGAGCCCCTTTCCTGGCTTGAGGATTCGACGTCGGAACACGAAGCCGGCCAGGGCCGTCACGACGGCGAATGCCAGGAGGACCCGCCCCAGCCCCAGGGAGGAGAGGAAAGAGAAATAGGCGAAGAGGGCGACGGCCACGAAGGCGAAAAGGTACCCGAAGGGGGCGAGAAGGTAGATCCACCGGATCGTGAGGGGGTGGGCTTCGACCCAGCGAAGCGGCCGGGGAAAGACGAGGGTCAGGTGAAGGAGGGCCATGGAGACGAGGAGCCCGGAGATCACGACCAGGAGGATCGTGAGTCCCATCCCGGGGGCGAGGAAGCTGTCGTGCTGGATCCCGTAGGTGTTGGCGAACGCGAGGCCGATCATCGGGTAATAGAGGAACGCGGTGGCGGCCATGGTGCAGACCACGAAGAGCAGGAGCACCCGGAGGTCGTCCAGCCGGCGGAAAATGACGAAAACGCCCACGAGCAGGAAGATCAGGGCCGTGACGGCGCTGGAAGCCTGGCTGAGAATGTTTTGCGTCCACCCCAGGGCGGTCTCGGGGACCAGGGTGACCCCTCTCACGCGGCCGGCGGATTCGAGGTCGAAGCGAACCGGGGCAACCGGGCCCGTTTTCCGGAGATGGGCCACCACCTCGGCGGTCTTCTCGATGGGGATGCCATCGACGGCCCGGACGCGGTCGCCGACCAGGACCCCCTGGCGGGAAGCGGGCCCCCCGGAGACCACCGTCTGGACCGTCCCGATCCGGTTGCTGATCCCGAAGGGCATCCATGCGCTGTCCTTCGGGGGCGTGTGGGCACTGAAGCTCATGCCGACCCACGGCGTCCAGAAGCCCTTTCTCACCTGGACGAAGTAAAGGTAGAACGCGCAGATCAGAAAGCCCGTGACGAGCAGGGCCAGGCAGAGGTGAAGTCGGTTCCGCTTCATGGTCGCTCCGAAGGTGAATCCTACAGGATTTCGACCCGGGATTCAACGAGGTTTCCATCCGCGGGCAGCTGTGGTAGAGTAGGAATTCCAAACTGTCCGAGAACCGGAGGCGCATGCTGACAACCCATCCCGCGAACCCTATCACCGGCATCCCGTCGTTCACCGACGTGGAGGTGGTCGAGGGGGCCCGGGCGGGGAGGACGATCCAGGTGAACCCGTTCCTCCTCGCCGAGGTGCACTACGACACCTACGATGTCCGCTCCCAGATCAAGCTCACGGGCGACACCAGCATCGCCTGCCCCCTCATGGAGATGGAAGACGACTTCTTCTGGACAGCGGACATGTTCCTCCGGGTGGACCGGACCCGTCTCCGTCCCCTGCCCTCCTCCGGCCTCGCGTACCGGTCGCCCGTAATGGAGTTCGACCGCAGGGCCCTGGCCGCCAAGGTCCAGCAGGGCTACGTCCGGCACTTTCCCATCCGGATCCTTCACCACCCCCTCCTGAAGTGCTTCTCCCACCCCCACGAGTCCCGGGAGGACTTCCTCCAGCGCTGCCGCGCCCGGATCCACGAAGAGGCGGCGCCCGAGTGGCTGTCCCTCCGCAAGAAGCACCAGCGCGGCCTCGAGGGGATCAAGGAGCGTTACCACCTGCGGCCCGAAGTCTACGCCGAGGACGCCAGTTTCGCTCACCTGGAAGAGCGCAGGCGTCGTCGGATCCAGGAGGCCGACGAGCGGCTCACCCGGCTCTTCTTCGCTCTGGGGGCCCCGCTCCCGCCCCCGTCCGGTCAGCCCCCCATGGAGGACCAGGAGGACCTCGAGTACGCCCTCAACGAGATGCTCGCGGCAGCCCACCGGGAGTTGACGGTTTTCTACGCCGAACTCGAGGCGCGGCTGCTGAGCGTGGAGGAGTACGAGATCCGCCACCGTCACGCCGACATCACCCTGCACCAGCTTTCCGTGCTCTGGCTCCCCACGGGGGCGGAAACCGAAGCCGGCGAGAGCGGACCACCCGCGCCCTGAACCGGGCCCGGCCTCGAAACGGATGACCAGCCGCAGAATCAAACCGACCGCCCCAGGTCCCGGGGAAGCCGCCGCCCGGCCCAAGCCAACCCCCCCGGGGTGCCGCGGGGGTCTTTCTCCTTCTCGAACGAAACCGTCACGACTGGCGAAAGCCGCACTCCGGTTTCTCGTCGGGCTGGAAGCCCTGGCGGCCCTGTCGGGCGGCCGGGCGGCGGGCGGCGACAACCCGGGCCAGGGGGGGGCGGCAATCGTCCTGAAGTACGGCTTCCAGCCCGGCTCCCGGTGGGTCTTCCGCGAGCGCTTCACCCGGGAGATCACCGGGAAGGGCGCCTCGACGCGGGTCGAGGGGGAGTGCCGGGCCCAGGTGCTTTTCGTGCGGGTCCAGGACGGCCTGATCACCACCGCGGTACAGCGGGAGCGCGTGTCCGTGCGGCTCGTCCGCTGCGTGATCGACGGCAAAGACCGCCTGGAGGCGGAACGCCCCGCGTTCGATGCCCGGCAGAAGGAGCGGCCCCGGTACCAGGCCGAGGCCAACCGGCTCAACAACCGCGGGGAAGCCTTGCACCCCTGGAGCGCTCTCCGGGAGTGGACCAGCGAGGTGCTCTTCCTCTGCCCCGAGCTGACGCCCCTGCCTCTCCACCCCGTCCGGGAGGGCGATACGTGGACCGCGGGCGCCGTGGCGTTCCGGTGCCGCCTGTCGCAGAACGAAACGTGCGGCGGAAACCCCTGCGTGAAATTCTCCCGGTCCTTCTCCCAGGGGGACCTTTCCGGCACGGTGTGGTTCGACCCCGCCGCCGGCATCCCCCGGCGGCAGTCCTTCGAGGCACACTACGAAACCGCGTTCGGGAAGGTGAACGAGACCCTGACCGTCGATTTCGAGAGCGCCGCCACGGGGGAGGGGCCCGAAACCTGGATGGACCTCCCGGGCATCCGCGAGGGGCTCGAATGCAGCTTCCTGCTGCCCGGCGCCCGGGTCCCCGACGGTGTGCGGGACACGCTGGCGACGCGACTGAAAACGGCAGGGGAGACGGAACGTCTCCGGATCCTGTCCATCTTCCACCTCAACCGGCTCGAACCACCGCCGGTCGAGGCGCTCGCCCCCTGCCAGGGGTCCCCTTCCCCGCGCCTTCGGGCCCTGGCGGCGCGGCTCCTGGGCGCGATGCCTCCCGGTGAAGTGGGAAGCCTCCGCAACAAGGCGCTGGCCGACGCGGACTTCTTCGTCCGTCAGGCCGCGGCGGGGGCCGACCCGGACAAATCACCCGGCCGGCCGGCCCCGCTTCCGGACGCACCGCCGTTCCCCCCGGGGTCGTTCATGGTTCCCCTGCCGGAGGGCGAATTCGCCGGCTGGCCGTACGTCGTCCGGGTCCCGGAAGACTACCGCGGCGACCGCCCGACCCCGGTCCTGGTCTTTCTCTCCGGGGGCGACGGGCGAGCCATGGTGGGCGCACTTTACACGCAGGACCTCGTCGCCCGGACCGGGTTCATCGCCGTGTTTCCCCAGGCCCCCCGGTTCTGGTGGGAAGGCGAGGCCGTCCGCCTCGTCCACGAGGTGTTGCGGTCGGTCAGCGCCTCCTTCAACGTCGATCCGGACCGGGTGTACCTGGTGGGGTACAGCAACGGCGGGACGGGCGTGATCTCCTGCGCGCGGGCCTGGCCCGACCGCCTCGCCGCCGCGGTCTCCGTCTGCGGCGCCGGGATCGACGGCCCCCCCGGCGCGGCGTTCCTGTCCAACCTCGGCCCCGTCCCCCTCCTGTTCATCCACGGGGAGAAGGACACGGTCATCCCGGCCCGGGCGAGCCGCGACACCGTCGACGCCCTGAGGAAACTCCCCCGGCAAGCCGCCCTGGAGCTGACACTGCTCCCGGGCCGCGGGCACGACGTGGGCCTCGGCGAGATCGGCGGGTCGATCCTCGATTTTCTGCTGCGGCACACCCGGAACCCGTACCCCCCCCGGCTGGATTTCCAGCTCCACGACCTCGCCTTCCCGAGACACTACTGGGTCGAGGTCCTGGAGAAAGAGGGCGGCGACGCCCAGGTGGAGGCGGAGGCGGGCGGGGGGCGGACCGTGCGGCTGCGCACCCGCGGCGTCCGCCGGCTGAAAGTCCGCCTGGCGGCGCCCCTGCTCCCCGGGGTCGGGCCCCTCACCGTCATCCTCAACGACCGGCAGGTTTTCACGGGGGAGTTCCCACCGCCCGGCGAAATCCCGGTCGCCGGGGTCGATGGCCTCGAGCTGGAGGTGCCCCGGTGAAGCGGGCCGCGACCGAAACCCGGGGCGACACGCTGGCCGTGTTCGTACGGGACCGCTACAACAAGCATGGCATGGCGGCCCTGGCCGGCGCCCTGGACACCGTGCCCCCGGACTGCGGGGGCCTGGAGGTCCGCTTCCTCTCCCACAAGGACGTGGCCCCCGTCCTTCGGGAAGAAGGGCGCCGGTTCCGGAAGGTCCTGCTCGCCTGTTCCTTCCACACGCCCCACCTCCCCGCCATGGCCGGTTTCGTGTCCCGAACGCGGGAGGCTTTGGCGGGGGCGGTCCCCCGCCTCGAGTTCCTGGCGGGGGGCACGCACCCCTCGGGGGACCCCGTGGGAACGATCCAGGCCGGGTTCGACTACGCCTTCCACGGCGAGGGCGAGGCCGTCGTCACCCCCCTGCTGGAGCGGTGGGCCGACGATCAGCCGCTGGCAAGCCTCCCCGGCCTGGTTCTGCCGGAGGGCGGCTCTTTTCAATTCAACCCGCCGCCCCCCCCGGTGAACCTGGACGACTTCCTCCCCTTCTCCGCCGCGCGCCGCCTCCTCTGTCCCGTGGAGATCACCCGGGGATGCCCGGGGGCCTGCGGGTTCTGCCAGACGCCGTTCCTCTTCGGGTCGCGGGTGCGGCACCGCAGCCTGGACCGGGTCCTTTCCGCCTGCGAGGCCGGGCGGACCCGCAGTCTCAAGGACCTCCGCTTCAGCACCCCCAACGCCTTCGCCTACGGGTCGCCCGACGGGCGGACGCCCAACCCGGCGGGCGTGGAAGCGCTGCTGAGGGAAACGGGAAAACTCTTCGGCCCCGAGCACGTCTTCTTCGGTTCCTTCCCTTCCGAGACCCGCCCCGAGTCGGTGACGGCGGAGATGGTGGACCTCGTCCGGCGCCTGGCGGGCAACGACAACCTGGTGGTCGGCCTGCAGTCCGGGAGCGACGACTTCCTGGAACGCCTCGGCCGCGGCCACACCACGGCGGACGTCTTCCGGGCGGTGGAGATCGCCCGGGCCGCGGGCTTCCGCATTTACGTGGACGTCATCTTCGGGCTCCCGGGCGAGACGGAAACCGACCGCCGGGCCACCGAGGCCGTGATGGAAAAGCTCTCCGGGATGGGGGCCATCGTCCACGGCCACGCCTTCATCCCGCTGCCGGGGACCCCCCTGGGCAAGCATCCCCCCGCCCGAATCGACGAACGGACCCGGCAGGTCATCGACCGCCTCCCGCCCGGGCTCCACTGCGGTCGCTGGAAGCACCAGGAAGCGGAGGCCTTCGCCGCCCACGGCTTCCGGACGGCCCTCCGCCGCCGAAAATCAAACGGTCCCGCAACGTAAACGCCGGGGACCGCTACAGACGGGCGGCGCGCCGGAGGGCCTTGAAGCCGAAGCGCTCCCGGATGGCGTCGATCCCCCGGTAGAGGCCCTCCTCCTTGACGTCCTGCTCCGCCCGGAACAGGGAGGGCTGGAAGACGCCCGTCCGGAGCCGCGACACCGACACCCCCACCAGGCGGATGCCCAGGCGGCGCGTGTCCAGGGCCCGGAAGAGGTCCAGGGCCGCCGGGATCACCACCGAGTCGTAGCGGACGGGTTCCGGGAAGGTCTTCGCCCGCGAGACGGTGCGGAAGTCGGCGTAGCGGAGCTTGACGGTGACGGTCCGGGCGGCGAGGCCCGCCCGCCGGAGTTTGCGGCACACCTTCTCGCACAGGAGGGCCAGCGTGGACTCGGCCTCGGTGCGCTCCACCACGTCCCGGGGGAAAGTGTTCTCCTTGCCGATGGACTTTCGGGGGGACGGGGCGGACAGCCCGTGGTCGTCCAGCCCCCGGGCCCGCCGCCGCAGTTCGGGGCCGCACACGCCGAAGACCCGCTCCAGCAGGCCGTCGTCAAGGCGCGCCAGGTCCGCCAGGGTCCGGATGCCCAGGGCCCTCATGCGGCGCTCCGTCACGTCGCCGATGCCGGGCATCCGGGCCACCGGGAGGGGCGCCAGGAAGTCCGCCTCCCGCCCCGGCACCACCAGGAGGATGCCGGCGGGCTTGGCCAGGTCCGAGGCGATCTTGGCCGCGCTCCGGCTGGCGCCGATGCCGATGGAGGCCGACAGGCCCAGGCGGTCGGCGATCTCCGCCCGGATCCGGGCCGCCATGGCCAGCGGCGGGCCGAAGAGGCGCTCGCACCCCGTGACGTCCAGGTAGGCCTCGTCCACGGAGGCCTCCTCCACGTCGGGGGTGTAGTTCTCGAGGATCCGGAAGACCATCGCCGACGCCCGGCTGTACTTCTCGAAGTCCCCCGTCAGGAAAACGGCCTGGGGGCAGAGCTTGCGCGCCCACGCCATGGGCATGGCGGAGTGGACCCCGAAACGGCGCGCCTCGTAGGACGCGGCGGAGACCACCCCGCGGCCGTCGGGGTCGCCCCCCACGATGACGGGCCTGCCCTTCAGCGCCGGGTTGTAGAGCTGCTCCACCGCGGCGAAGAAGGCGTCCATGTCAACGTGCATGATCGTCCGTCCCATCCCCGCTCTCCCTTCCCGCCTCTCCCATCGGTATCGGTATCAGAATCGGTATCGGTATCGGTATCGGAATTCGGTATCGCTATCGGTATCGGAATTCGGTATCGCAATCGGTATCGCTGCTATGATCAACGTTGATGCGGTCGCAAAAAGTCCTGGTTGTGATCTCACAGAGGCACAGAGGCACGGAGAAGAATCGTAAGGATTGTTGATTCTATTAAATACGATTTGCATTTCTCTGTGCCTCCGTGCCTCTGTGAGAGAAAAGGACTTTTTGCGAACGCATCAACGTTTGTCAAGGCCTAAAACCAACCGTTGAAACCATCGCTGTCGCAATCGCAATAGCCTCCCGGCTGCAATTCGCGGACGTCCGTGTTCGTCCGGGGTTCTCACCCGGCTTACCCGTGTCGGGCAGTCGGCCCCGGGGGAGACCGGCAGCTGAATCGCGCCGCTCCGGCAGCCTGCGCGGCGCGGTGAAAGCGGCGCTCCGGAAGCCTTCGCGCCGCACTCCACAGGCCCCCAGCCTGCAGCCTGCTCGACCCCGACGGCAACCCCGATACCGATTGCGACGCCGGTTGCGATCCCGATCCCGACCCCGATACCGATCCCGATACCGATACCGATTCCGAAGGGAAGATCTCCGGACCTTCAGCCTAACAGCCTTCAGCCTAACAGCCTACAGCCTTTCACCGATACTTCCGCAGGACCCCCACCACCACGCCGCGCACCCGGACCCGTTCCCCCGGGAAGCGGAAGGCCTCCATGGCCGGGTTGGACGGCTGCAGGCGCACCATGCCGCCGGGCTCCCGGTAGAGGCGCTTGAGGGTGACGTTCTCGCCGTCCACCAGCACCACGGCCATTTCGCCGTTCTCCACGGACGGGGTCTCCCGCACGATGACGAAGTCGCCGTCGGCGATGCATTCGCCGATCATGGAATCCCCCTTCACCCGGAGCACGAAGTGGGTGCCCCGCCCCACGAAATCCGCCGGGACGCGGAGCACCTCCGGGTTCTCCACCGCCTCCAGGGGCACGCCGGCGGCGATGACACCCAGGAGGGGGAGTTCCACCCCCTCCTCGGCCGGCGGCCCCACCGGCTCCACGCTCCGGGCGGCGTGCGGGCTCCGACGGACGAGCCCCTCCCGCTCCAGGGCCTTGACGTGCTTGTGCACGGCGTTGACGGACGCGATCCCCGTCCCCCGCCCGATCTCCTCCAGGCTGGGGCTGTAGCCGCGCTTCCGGAGAAATGCCGCGATGAAATCCAGGACTTCCGACTGGCGCCGCGTGGGGGACATGTGTTCACCTCCTGCCTGCTCTCACTTCCCATGATAGGTGGAAATAAGGTGAAAATCAAGCCCAAAGAACGGGGAACCCAAAACCGTCCTGATTATGCTATAGTTATTTTGAGAGATGCCCCGGAAGGAGGGAGATTGCACGCATGGAAATCTTTGATCTTGAACTGGTCATTGAGGAACTCAAGGACGGAGGAGATTATCGGTATCTCGCCACCTGCAGCGAACTGCCGAGTCTGCTGGTGGCGGGGACCACGGTGGAAGAGATCATCGAGGAAGCCCCGCGTGTGGCCTCGGCCCTGATCGCTTCCATGAAGGCATCCGGGGATCCGCTTCCGGACCGTATCCGGCGCTTCAAGGAATTCCCCTTCACGTCTCACGTTGCTGTGGTGGTATGAAGTACTCCGAGCTCCAAAAAAAACCTCTTCGGCTTGGCTGTCATTTAACACGATATGGTGCGGGCAGCCACGAGATCTGGCGAAATCCGAAAACGGGCAGACAGGTCCCGATTCCGTATCACAGCACACGGGACATCGGGCCGAGCCTGATTTCTCGAATTCTGAAGGAACTGCACATCTCCCGGAAAGAGTTCGAGGACGCCTGAATGCTCCCTCACGACACCAAACCCGGCCGGGACCTCCGCGTGCTCATGGTGAGCACCGAGCGGGGGTGGCGCGGCGGTGAGCGGATGCTGGCCTCCCTGGTGTCGGAGTTGCCCGGCGGCGTGGACGCCGTCACCACCTGCCCGCCGGGGTCCCCGCTGGCCCAAAGGCTCGAGGCCGCGGGGAAGGCGGTCGAGCCCCTGGACGCCCGGGGTCCTCTCGACCTTGCTGCCCTTCGCCGCCTGCGCCGCCTGGCCGTTTCGGGAGGTTTCGACCTCGTTCACGCCCACACCTCCCACGCCCACGCCCTGGCCCTGCCGGCCCTCGTCCGGACCGGCATCCCCCTGGCGGTGACCCGGCACGTGGCCTTCCCCGTCAAGCGCCTCTCCCGGTGGAAGTACCGGGCGGTCCGCCGCTTCGCCGCCGTCTCCGCTTTCGTGCGGGACACCCTCGTCCGGGGCGGCGTGCGACCGGCCCGGGTGGACGTTATCCCCAACGGCATCAAGCTCTTCCCCCTGCCAGAAGACCGGGACACTCACCGTTCGTCCCTGGGGATCGCCCCCGCCGAACTCGCGGTGGTGAGCGCCGGTCACTTCTCGGCGGAGAAGAACCACCGCCTCCTCCTCGAGGCCTGGGCGGCCGTGGCGCCCCGCCACCCCTCGGCCCGTCTTCGTCTGGCGGGGGAAGGCCCGCTGGAGGGGTCGCTCCGGGCGCTCGTCCGGGATCGGGACCTTCCGCGGGTCGTCTTCGAGGGCTACCGGGAGGACCTCCCCGCCCTGCTCCGGGCCGCCGACCTCTACGTGTCGTCCTCCGACAGCGAGGGGCAGGGCCTCTCCGTCATGGAGGCCATGGCGGCGGGGCTTCCCGTGGCCGCCACCCGGGCGGGGGGCGTCCTGGACCTCGTGGCGGACGGGGAGACGGGGATCCTGGTTCCCGTCGGCGACGCACGCGCCCTGGCGTCGGCCCTGGACGCGCTCCTCGAGGATGCGGAGCGCCGGGCCGCCCTGGGCCGGGCCGGCCGCGCCCGGGCGGAGCGGGACTTCGGGCTCCACCGCATGGCCTCCGCCTACCGGGACTTCTACCTCCGCGCCCTCGAACGGAACTGATCACCCCGCGAAACACCACGAAGGGATATTTGCCCGCGAATCACGCGAACGAACGCGAACTGGAATCGAGTAATCAAAAGATATTATTCGTTTTATATACTCGCGTCGATTGGCGTTATTCGCGGGCCGAATTCCCTTCGTGTATTTATAGGCGTATCGAAACGACTTCGGGCGTTGAAACGGCGGGCTTTTCCTGCTATAAGGAACGGTTTGCGACTTCGTGGAGGTTCACGTCATGGATAATCCCAAGCCCATCATCGTCACCAGCGCCCTGCCCTACGCCAACGGGCCGATCCACCTGGGCCACCTGGTGGAGTACATCCAGACCGACGTCTACGTGCGCGCCCTGCGCCTCATGGGCGAGGACGTCGTCTACTGCTGCGCCGACGACACCCACGGCACGCCCATCGAGGTGAACGCCGCGAAGCTGGGCGTGACCCCCGAGGCCCTCGTCGAGAAGGTGTGGCACGAACACCGGAAGGATTTCGCCGAGTTCCAGATCCGCTTCGACAACTTCTACAGCACCAACAGCCCCGAGAACAAGGAGTGCGCCGACCTCATCTACTCCCGGCTCCGGGACAACGGCGACATCTACACCAAGGAAGTGGACCTCACCCACTGCGCCCGCTGCAACCGCTTCCTCCCCGACCGCTTCGTGAAGGGCACCTGCCCGCGCTGCGGCGCGCCCGACCAGTACGGCGACAACTGCGAACGGTGCAACGCCACCTACAACCCCACCGACCTGGTGTCCCCCTCCTGCGTCATCTGCGGGACCCCCCCGGGGCACAGGACGTCCCGCCACTTCTTCTTCAAGCTGGCCAACTACGCCGACCGCCTCCGGGCCTGGCTGACGGGGAACGAGAACCTCCAGCCCGAGATCCGCAACTACATCCTCCACTGGGTGGACGAGGGGCTCAAGGACTGGGACATCTCCCGGGACGCCCCCTACTTCGGCTTCCCCATCCTGGGCGAGACCGACAAGTACTACTACGTCTGGCTCGACGCCCCCATCGGCTACATCGCCTCCTGCCGCAACCTCTGCCTGCGCACCGGGCGCGACTGGGAGTCGTACTGGGTCGGCGACCGGGCCCGCGTCATCCACTTCATCGGCAAGGACATCATCTACTTCCACTTCCTCTTCTGGCCCGCCATGCTCATGGGGGCCGGCTTCAACGTCCCCGAGAACATCCACGTCCACGGGTTCCTCACCGTCAACGGCGAGAAGATGTCCAAGAGCCGGGGGACCTACCTCACGGCCCGCGACTACCTGGAGAAGCTCGACCCGGCGTTTTTGCGCTACTACTACGCCGCCAACCTGTCGCCCAAGCTGGCCGACATCGACCTGGACCTGGAGGATTTCCGGAAGAAGGTCAACGCGGAGTTGATCGGTAACTTCGCCAACTTCGCCAACCGCACCCTCACCTTCCTTCAGAAGAACTTCGACGGGCGCACCGCGGAAGGCGACCCCGGGGAACCGGACCTGCAAAAGGACGTCCTGGAGCGGGTCGAGCGCGTGAAAGCGGCCTACCGGAAGACGGACTTCCGCCTCGCCGTCCGGGAGATCCTGGAGATCGGGGACCTCGGGAACCGCTACTTCCAGGCGAAGGCCCCCTGGGCCCTTCTCAAGACCGACCGTGCCGAAGCCCACCGGGTGGTCTCCTTCACCGTCAACCTGGTCCGGATCCTCGGGATCCTCTTCAAACCGGTGGTCCCCGTTCTCTGCACCGAACTGGAGCGCCAGCTGGGCCTGCCTCACCAGGTCTTTGCCGACGCCCGCTTCGACCTGCTCGGCCACGAGATCGGGTCCCCGGCGCCCCTGATCCCCCGCCTGGAGAGCGTGGAACTCGTCAAGGCCGACCCCTTCGCCGCCGTGGACCTTCGCGTGGGGAAGATCGTGGAGGTGGGCTCCCACCCCAAGGCGGACAAGCTGGTGGTCATGCAGGTGGACCTCGGCACGGGGAAACGCCAGCTCTGCGCCGGGATTCGCACGTTCTACACCGATGGGGAACTCCTCGGCAAGCACATCGTGGTGGTGGCCAACCTCAAGCCCGCCAAGCTCCGCGGCATGGAGAGCCAGGGGATGCTCCTGGCCGCCTCCAGCGAGACCGCCCTGGGCGTGCTGACCACGGAGGCCCTCCCGGGAACCCCGGTCCGCCCGAAGGGGGTCCCCTTCGACGGGACGCCCCAGATCGAGATCACCGACTTCCAGAAGGTAACCCTGCGCTCGGAAGGCGGCAAGCCCCTCTACGGCGACCTCCTGCTCCTGGCGGGTGATGCCCCCGTGGTTGTCGATCGCGGGGTGGACGGGGGGATAAAGTAGGCTGTTAGGCTGAAGGCTGTTAGGCTGTAGGTTCGGAGGGATTCCCATCGGGGTCGGAATCGGAATCGGTATCGCAGTCGCAGTCGAAAGGTCGATAGGCTGAAGGCTGTCAGGCTGAAGGTCGGAATCAGTAGCCAGGAGTCAGAAGTCAGGAGTCAGGAGCCGGAAGGCCGGGGATATCGGGATCGGTATCGCCGTCGGGATCGTAACCGAGACTGAGACCCGACCGCCTTTCGTTCTTGCCATCACCGGTCATTCACGGCTTTCCAGGAAGCTGCCGGGAGGCCTGGGCGACGAATCCGTCGGATCCGTCCGATCGGTCTGATCGGTCTGATGAAACCCCTCCACCCTTGGGACCGTAAGAGATAGAGGATCCCGGTCAGGAGTTTTCCATGAATGCCTTTAGAATCAGGATCATCTGCTCGCTGGCCTTCTGCCTTCTCTGCATATATTGCTCGACGTCCACGAAAGGGTCACGGCATACACCGACAAGTGAATTAATGAAGAACTTTGCTTCCACCGAAAGAGCATTCGCCGACAAGTTCGGGAACTTCGCAACGCTTCAGGAACTGGCCCGACACAACTATCTGCATCCGCGCTTCCTGACTGATCCCCCCCAGAGTATCGACGGTTACTTCTTCTCCTCCCGGGTCGGCCACGGTGTATTCACTCTCCAGGCCAAGGGGTACACCGAACACTTCGCCCGAAAAAGCTATTACATCAATCAGAGGATGATCCTCTGTTCCGACCCCGCCTGCACCCTCCCGGCGGAAAACGTCGCCTTCTCCCTCGCCCTCTATTCCCTCGGATGCCAACTTGGAGACCTGGGCCGGTTCTTCGTCCTCAACCCGCCGGCTCCCCGCTGAGGACATCTTGACAGGGATCACTTCATCGACAGCGGTTTCCCTTCCTTCAGCAGGCCGATGAGTTCCTGGAGGCGCTTGCGGCGGGTTTCGTCGCGCCTGGCGTCCAGGACCCAGCGCAGGTAAAGGCGACGACGGCCCGGGGTGAGCGCCCCAAAGGCGGTGCCCGCCGCCGGTTCGGCCTCGAAGGCTTCCCGGATGAAATCGGGGGGATCGTCAGCGGGGACATCGGCGCGCGGGGGCGGGTCCTGCTCCAGGATGGACGGGTCTCCCACCTTGGAGAGCCCGATGTCGGTCATGCGGCCCTCGGCGATCAGTCGGCGCATCCGGACAACGTTGGCATCGGACCACCGGAGGGTGTTCGTCCGCGGCGTGAACTTCTGACAGTAGCGTTCGTCATCAATCCGCTTGATGATGCTGTCGATCCAACCGTAACAAAGGGCCTCGTCCAGGGCCTCTTCATAGCGGAGGGAGACCCGTCCGGTGTGGGCCTTGTAGAAAATCAGCCAGACCACTCGTTCCGACGCGTGGTGCTTCTCCAGCCAGTCCCGCCACCCGGCCGCGGATTCGAAGAAGCATTCCATCACGGGGACTTCGGGGCGGCGGCCCCGCCGATGAGGCCGAAGGCCGACGGCGGCCAGTAGCGGAGAACGGCCTTCCCGAGGATCTGGTCCCCCGGGATCGGGCCCCAGTTCCGGCTGTCGTTGCTGAAGTCCCGGTGGTCGCCCAGGACGAAGTAGTTTCCGCCCGGGATCGTGAAACCGTCGATATCGCCTTCGGAGCGGGTAGCGGGAACGATGTAGGGCTCGTGGAGACGTTTCCCGTCGATGAAGACCGCCCCGTCCGAGATGCGGATGGTTTCCCCGGGAAGCCCGACGACGCGCTTGATGCAGGTCTTCCCCGCGTCAGACGGCGGCGTGAAGACCACGACGTCCCCCCGGTGGACGTCGCCGAAGCGGTAGGAGAACTTGTTGATGAAGATCCGCTCCGCGTCACGGATCCCGGGCTGCATGCTGTCGCCCTCCACCCGTACCGGCTGGAGGAAGAAGGCAGTGACGAGGTGCACAAGGGCCGCCGCGATGACCAGGTCACGGATGCACCGCAGAGCGAAACGCAGCGGCCTTTTCGAGCGGTTGGGGGCGGCAGGCGGAGCCCCGCCCGGAATCGGGTCGGTCATGTCACTTTTTCTTGAAGATCTCTTCCAGGTTCCACAATAGGGTGGTGACCGCGGGACCCGAACGAAGGTTCTGAAGGGTCTTCTGGGCGCCGAAGAAGGTCCGGGGGCGCACCAGCGAAACGGCGAACCCTCCCTTGAGTGCCAGGGCTTGGGCATCGCGGGCGGCTGCACAGCGCACATCGTAACCCGGAGACTGATAAAGCCTGTCAAGGGCATCGTTCAGGGCTTTCTGGACGGGGTCCGGCTGGGCGTTCGCCTCGGGGGCGTACGGGCGGCCGTAAGACATGGAGGAGAACACTTCGCGGAGAAAGTAGGGGTGCGCGATGGTGTCCACCGGGAGGAGGACGACGTCATAGTCTGCGGTGGCGAACTTCTGCATCAGCTCCGCGAAGGACAGTTCCATCACGGTGGCGCCGATCCCAAGGGATTTGAAGGTTTTCACAAGTTCCGTCCCGAGGGTCTTGGCCGTGAGGTCCCCCTGGACGACGGCCAGCTTGATGGCGACGGCGTTGCCCTCCGAATCCTCCAGTTTGTAACTCCCCTCCGCGCCGGTCAAGCGGAAGATGGTCTTGTCCGTCAACACCCGCCGGGCCTCGGCCGGGTTGGGTTCGGGCCGGGGGGCAGGATCGTTGTAATCCGCGTAGCAGTCCGGCAGGAACCAGTTCGAGATCTCGACCTTGCCCTTGGCCTCACCGAGAGATTCCGCCCGGTTGAGGGCGATGAAGAAGGCGGTCCGGAACGCCGGCTGCTTCAGCCAGGACGAGTGGATCATGCGCTCCTCGCTGTCGCCGGACTCCTTGACACTCTGGTTGAACCACAGGAGGTACTGCAGGCAGGAGGGGGTCGCTTCCGCCTCGCTGGACGGGAACATGGCGAACTCGCCCACTTTCTTGAGCTGGGCCCACTTGACGGGGTCCATGTTGTCCACGATGTCGATCGATTCGGTCTCGAGGGCGCTTTCCATCTCCGCGGAGTTCGGGGTCACCGTGAACTGCAGCTCCTCGGTGTAGGGGAGCTTGCGCCCGACCACGTCCTGGACCCAGTAGTGGGGGTTACGGCCCAGGACAATTTTCTCGGCTTCGAGCTGCTTCAGCACGAAAGGGCCGAGACCGAGGAAGGTGTCCGGCTTGACCGTCTGCAGGGAGAGCAGGGACTCGGGCGCGTTCTCGGCCTCCCGGATCTGCCGCTCGCAGAGCACGGGAATCCTGGCCAGGACCGGTTCGAAGGCGATCATGCTCTCGGGAGCCTTGCACAGGATGGTGTAGTCGTCGATCTTGCTGAACTCCAGCCGGCCCTTGTAGTAGGAGAGGTAGGCCGTCAGGGAGGAAGAGATCTTGGTGTTCGTGATGTACTTCAGGGTGGCGAGCACGTCTTCCGCCGTGAAAGGCGTTCTCCCGTCGCTGAAGGTGAGGTTGGGGCGAAGGTGGATGGTGAAGGTCTTGCCGTCGGGCTCCCGGTTGAACCGGGTGGCCAGGTGCGGCTCGAAGTCCAGGGTGACGGGGTTGAACCGGTACAGGGTCGCCGTCAACTGGCCCGCCAGGAACCGGGAAACGCGATCCCTCGCCAGGACGGGGTTCAGCGTCAGCGGCGCGGAGGGAATCCCGAGCCGCAACTTGTCGGTAGCGACGCCCGGAGCGCAATCCGAAATCTTGTACTCGGGGACCTTGATCTCCGTCTTCGGTTCCAGCAGCTTCTCGCACGCCGTGAGGCCGAGAGCCATCATGCCCAGGACAACCACTCGAACGATCCGGAATGCCTTTTCCATAAACGCCTCGTTGACCCAAGATCACCCAACTTATAACACACGAAATGTTCTCTCATCAACATTTAATTCCGCTCGATTTCCAGAATCGGCCTTTTGCGTTATAATCCCCTCCCTCGGAGGAAGGAGGACGGCAGTGCAGCATCCCGCCGGTCCGGACATGGGCGCGAACGTCGTCGGGATCAGGGTCGCGGGCCCCATCCCGGCCGGTTACCCGATCCCGCGAGGGATCGCCAGGGGCACCGGGACGGGGTTCCCCCGGGTGAACCCCCGGGGGCTGCGTCTCGGGCTCGTCGCGGACCGGCCCGCCGCGGTGGGGGGCCCGTGAAGTCACCGGAAAGGGGCCTCGCCCCCCTCCCCTTCCCTTCCCCGAGCCCGGCACGGATCCTGGCGGGCTACGCCGTGGCGCTGGGGGTCCTCGTGTGGGTCTTCCACGACATGGACGGCCGGCGGATCCTCGGGGACCTCGCCCGGGTTTCCTGGGGCTGGGCGCTCGTCTCCGCCGGCCTGGACATCTTCGCCTACCGGGTGCACGGCCTTCGCTGGGCTCTCCTCCTGGGCGGCCCCGGGCACGTCCCGGTGAACCTCGCCACCCGGGCGATCTTCGCGGGGCTCTTCGTGAACGAGTTCCTCCCCTTCCGCCCGGGCGAATTCCTGCGGCCGTGGCTGGTGGCGCGCGAGCGCGGCACCCCCTACGCGAGGGTCCTCCCCACCGTGGGCGTGGAGCGGCTTCTCGACGGGTTCTGGCTCTTCCTGCTGGCCGCCGTGACCGCCACGCTCGTCCCCCTTCCCGGCGCCCTGCTCCGCGCCGCCCTCGTCCTGGGGTTGATGATCGTCCCCCTCGGGGCCTCGTTCCTGATCCTCGTGGCCCTGTACAGCCGCCGCCGCCCCGCTCCCCCGCTCCCCGAAAACCACCCGGCCGGGTTCCCGGCGCGCGGCAGGGTCCGGCGCTTCCTGCTCGTCGCCGGCGAAGGCCTGCGCGCCACCGGGTTCTCGCGCAACTTCTGGGGCGCTTTCGCCGTTTCCGCCGGGATCCTCATCGTCAAGACGGCCGCCCTGGCCGCCATGATCCGGGCCTGGGGATTCCCCCTGGGGACCCCCGCGGTCCTGGTGGTCTTCTGTGTCCTCCGGCTGGGCACGGCGATGCCCAACACCCCCGCAAACGTCGGGACCCACCAGTTCCTCGTCACCTCGGCCCTGGTCCTCTTCGGCGTCGACCGTTCCTCCGCGGGGGGTTTCGCCGGGACCGGCTTCCTCGTCGCCACGGTCCCGCTGGCCGTCCTCGGCGCCCTGGCCTTCGCCCGGAGCGGCCTTTTCACCCTTTTCCGCCGTTCCGGCCCGGGTGTGCCGGCCGGGCGTCAGGGTTCCGGGGAGACCATCCGAAGATAGGTGTGGAGTTCCTTCCGAAGGTGAGCGATGCTGGAGGGGCGATCGCTCGGGTCCTTCTCCAGGGACATCAGGATGGGGATGCGCAGTTCCTCCGGGAAACCGGGCGGGAAGGGCCTCGGCGCCTGGTAGAGGATCGCGTGCATCACGCTGATGTAGTTGTCCCCGGCGAAGGGTTGCTGCCCCGTGGACATCTCGTAGAGCACCATCCCCAGCGAGAAGATGTCGGTTCGATGGTCGACGGGCTCGCCCTTGAGTTGTTCCGGCGACATGTAGTTCACGGTGCCGAGAATGGCGCCCTGTTCCGTCAGGCCCGTCTCGCCGGACTTGCGGATGGGACCGGTGCCGAGGTCCTTGACCAGGCCGAAATCGAGGATCTTGACCCGCCCCTGGAAGGTCACCATGATGTTGGCGGGCTTGATGTCCCGGTGGACCAGCTTGAGGGCGTGGGCGGCGTCGAGGGCGTCGGCCACCTGGATGCCGATGCGGGCGGTGTCCACGGCGGAGAAGACGCGTTCCCGGATCATCTCCTTGAGGGTCCGTCCCTGGACGAACTCCATGACGATGAACTCGATGCCTTCCTGGTGCCCGACCTGGAAGATGGTGCAGATGTTGGGGTGGTTGAGGGCGGAGGCGGCCTGCGCCTCCCGGATGAAGCGCTTTCGCAGCACCGAGTCCGCGCCCACCTGGAGGGTCAGGACCTTGATGGCGACGGTTCGCTTGAGCTGGGTGTCCTCGGCCTTGAACACCGTGCCCATCCCCCCTTCGCCCAGCTTTCCGAGGATCTCGAAGTTCCCCAGCCGCTGAAGGCTCCCCGTGTCGGTGACGCTGAGGAACACCCGGGTGTTGTCGTCCTCGGTGCGGTTGATGTGAACGGTGTCCTCCAGGACGACCGTGTGTTCCATCTCCTTCTCCTCGGTGAAGGCGGCGAAGGAGGTGGAGAAGAGCGTCATCTTTCCCCCCTCGGTACGCACGTACCCCTCCCGTTCAAGTTTCTTCAGAAGGTACATGGCGTTGGGAGGGATCTTCTCGCCCCGGCGGACGGTGGCCAGGACCTTGCGCTCGTCGTTGGAGAACTGTTCCCACAGGTAGTTGTAGTGGGGGTTCACTTCCTCCCGGAATGCGTCGGCGAAGAGGGCCTCGTTCATGCAGCCCTCGGTGGTCAGGGTTTCGAACAGCGCGCAGCAGGCGATCTGGAGGAAGAACGGGAAGAGGCCGGCCGTGCGGAGGATCAGCTCGGCGTGGCCCTCGAGGGGGACGCCGGCCTCGGCCGAGGGGAGCGCAATCAGCTGCACGGCCTCCTCCCGGCTGAAGACGCCGAGGTTGATGGTGCTGAAGATGTTGAAGAAGGGCGAGTCCGCCACCCGGGTGGTGTGGCAGAGTTCCTGGAGGTCGCGCCGGGAGCTGGTGATGTACGCCAGGTCGTAATTGTTGGCCATGGAGCGGAAGAAGGAGAAGAAGTCCTCCCCGAAGGCGGGGTTGGAGGTGACGATGTCGAACTCGTCGAAGAGGACGATGAGTTTGCGGCCCTTCTTCTGCAGGGACGCCACGGCGTTGCGGACCCCGTCGAAGTCGGGGGGGATCGTGGCGGAGAAGTCCCCGGCCTCCATGACGAGCAGGATGAACTCCCGGAAAAACTCCTGGAGGGCGATGTTCTTCCGCTCCTGGAAATCCATCTTGACGAAGGCGTAGCGGTTCTCGTCCTCCAGGGACTTCGCCCGGATCTCCGGCGATGCCACGTAGTTGAGGAGCGAGGACTTCCCCATCCTCCGTTCGCCCACCACCGACACCGACTGCGGCCGGGCGGCGCCGATGCGGGAAAAGATCCGCGACACCTCGCGCCGGCGCCCGAAGAAGTGGTGGATGTCCCGGATCGCCGCCCGCTCCAGGTAAGGGTTCTTGACCATGCCCTCCCTCCGCTCCGTGATTGTCGTGGGGCCCGGGCCCCGGGATGCCGCTACCCCTCGCTGAGCACCTGCCACGGCGAGTGGTCCCGCTGGATCCAGGGGCGGAACAGGTCCATCCGGAACTGGAACCCTTCGCCCCCCCGGTTGAGCATCTCCCTCGCGAAAAGACTTTCCAGCGCCTTGTTCGTACCTTCCACGTCCAGCGGTTCGGAGAACTCGATGGATTCGGCGTGGGCCTGGAGGGCCGGGACGTCCACCCAGTCCCCCTCGTCCTTGAGGGCCTCGGCCAGCAGGGAGAGCACCAGCTTTTCCGGGTACTCGAAGCTCTCCCAGAAGTAGAGCATCTGGGGGAGCGGGTTCTCCAGGATCTGGTCCGTCACCGCGGCGAGTTCGGCCACGCCCACCAGGTTGCGTGAAATCTCGTTGAGGTGGTCCACCACGTTCATGCAGACGGCCTGGGTGTAGAACGGCTGCCCCGCCGTCAACCGCCAGATGCGCTCGGGGACGCCTTCCTCGTAAAACACCAGTCCCCTGAGGGGCTCCTGGATGAGCCGGAGCGTGTCCGCGCGGGTGAGGAAGCTGATCTTCCGGCAGAGGCTCTTCCCGATCAGGTGCCGCCAGTAGGGGGTCCGGCGGTCCTCGAGCCGGGTCGAACCGGTGAGCACGTAACTGAAGGAAGGGTATTTCTCCAGGACCCCGCTCAGGTAGTCGATGGTGGCGCGGTGAAGCGCATCGTTCTCGATGAGGGTCTCCAGGATCTCGTACTCGTCGAAGAGCAGCAGGTACTTCCGCTCCCCGCCCAGGCCGGTGAGCGCGTTCAGGATGAACTCCAGGCGAAGCCGCCCTCCCACGTCCCCGGACGGTTGGATGACGATCCCCCGCTTCCGCAGGCTCTCCTCGATCTCCGTGGCCATGCGGCCGTAGAAGTCGATGTCGTCGGAGACGTTCCCGTAGAGCTGCAGGTCGATGAGCACGGGGACGAATTGCTCCCCCAGGCGCCCGTTGAGGACCTGGTAGAGGATCGAGGTCTTGCCGCTCCGCCGCTCCCCGCACAGGACGATGCAGGCGCCGCTGTCCCGCCGTTCCAGGTTTTTCCGGATGAACTGGAAGTCGTCCTCCCGCCCGAAAAACATCGCCTTCTCCCGGACCGGGTTGCCCACGATGTACGGGTTGGTGCGGATCGGCCGGAACTCCGCCATGGACCGCCGGCGCAACTTCTCCCGCACCGTCTTCCGGACGCGGGCCACCGTCCACAGGACCAGGCCGAAGGCCGTCAGCAGGACGGGGATCAGGATCACCAGGAGGGACCGCTGGCGGCTCTGGAAGGCCAGGTCCGAGACGGGAATGAACTTCCCGCCGTGGATGGCGACGATGGCCGCCTTCTTGATGACGTCGCCGTTGGGTTTGAAATTGAAGTCCCCGGTCAGGCCGGGAAAGTTCTCGGTGGCCAGCAGGGCCTCCCTCAGGGTCTCCCCCCCGGGAGGGTCGGCACGCCGGAGCGCGGCGACGAGGATGCGGGCGGCGTCGTAGGCCCGCCCCGCATGGGGCCCGGCCTCCCGCCCGAAGCGGGTGCGGTATTTGAGGAGAAAGTCCTTCAGGTCCCGTTTCTCCTGGGAGGTGTAGAAGGTGTCGGTGGCCACCAGGTCCTCGACGCCCTCCCCGCCGGTGGCCAGGTAGCGCTCGTTCACGTCCGGCGCGAAGAGGCGGACGTCCAACCCCATGGCCTTGACCTGGTGGGCGATCCGGATGTTGTCCGGCGTGATGCCGCAGAGCCCCAGCGCTTCGACGCCTTTCTCGCCCGCCGCTTCCAGCAGGGGGGAAAAATCCGACTGGTCCCGGTGGAAACTCCCCATGTAGGCCAGTTCCCGCTTGAACGCCCGGAGGTTCGAGACGAGGTCGTCCCGCAGCCCCTGACCGAACTCGTCCTTCTCGTAGAGGATGCCGATCCGGCCGATCCCCTGGTCCTCCACCAGGTACTTGGCGATCTGGAACATGCGGCTGCTGTCGGACTCGATGCACCGGAAGACCCACTTGTTTCCGACGGACGTCAGCCGGCTCGCGGTGGAACTGGACGTGAGGATGGGTACTTTCCGCTCGGCGCACTCCGCCATGGCGGCGCGGGTGCACGAACTGTTGATCGCCCCGAGGATGGCCACGCAGCCCTGGTCCAGCAACCGGCGGACCCCTTCTCGGGAGAGGTCCGGAAGGCCGGCGTCGTCCGCCTCGAGCACTTCCAGGGGGCGCCCGTTGACCCCGCCGTCGGCATTGGCCTCCTCGACCGCGAGGACCACGGCGTTGAGCTGCCCCCGCCCGCCGGGCTCGTTGCTGCCCGAGAGGGGGCCCAGGACGCCGATCCGGAGGGGAAGCGGCCGCTCGGGCGCGGGCGCCGCCTCCGGCGAGACGGGTGTCGGCGGGCTCGGGGGAACAGTCGGCAGGACCGGGCCGAAGCCTGCAAGCATCCAGAGCATGAAGGTCGCGAGTCGTGTCTTCATCCGTTCGACCCCGTTCCACATTCCGACGGGTGAAGGCATTATACCACCCCGAAACGCCGGGTTGAGATATTTCATCACCCCGCCCGCTCGTGCCCGCCCCGGGGAACGGGGCGGCCCGACCCGTGGTATAGTGGGGTCACACGGCCAGGGGGCTGTAGAGGATTTGAAGGAGTCCGCCATGAAACGGTTCATCGAAAAGCACGTGATCGTCACGGGAACGACGGCGGGGATTGGCCGGAGCGCTACGGAGCGGCTCGCCCTTGAGGAGATGCGAGCATGAAGCACGAAGACCTGCCGCCGGAATTCTCCCTCGGCTTCGAGCAGGCGGTGGTGGGCGTCGCGCTGATCGAATCCGCGACGGGGCGGTTCGTCCGGGTCAACCAGCGCTACTGCGACCTGGTGGGGTACACGCGGGAGGAACTCGAGGCCACTACCTGGGTGACCATCACCCACCCCGACGACCTCGGGGTGGACCTCGACCTCAAACAGCGCTTCGCAGACGGGCGGATCGAGGAGTTCACCCTCGAGAAACGATACGTCCACAAGCAGGGCCACACGGTCTGGGTGAACCTGACGGTCTCGCCCCTCCGCCGGCCCGGCCTTCGAAAACGGCTCCACCTCTCCATCGCGGAGGACATCACCCGACGCAAGGAAACCGAGAAGACGCTGCGAGAGCGCGAAGCCCTCGTGCGCTCCCTCGGAAGCAACCTGCCCAACGCCATGCTGTACCAGATCATCCGCACCCCGGACGGCGGGCGGCGGTTCTCCTACGTCAGCGAAGCGGTCCGGCGCTTTTTCGGCTGCACCCCCGAGGAGGCGATGGCGGACCCGCTCCGCATCTACGGGAGGGTCCTGGCGGAGGACGCCTCCCGGGTCCACCAGGAGGAGGAGGCCGCCTATCACGCCTTCGTTCCCTTCGCCACGGAGGCCCGCATCCGACTTCTCTCCGGTGAAGTCCGCTGGTTCGGCTTCGCCTCCACCCCTCGGCGGATGGAGGACGGCTCGACCTGCTGGGACGGCATCCAGATCGACATCACCGAGCGAAAGCGGACCGAGGAAGCCCTCCGCGAAAGCGAGCGACAATTCCGCCTCCTGGCCGAGAACTCGGTGGACATGATCACCCGGCACAGCCCGGACGGGTCGTTCCGCTACGTCTCGCCGGCCAGCCGGCGATTGTTCGGCTATGAACCGGAGGACCTGGTGGGCCGCTCAGCCTTCGATATCATCCACCCGGACGACCAGCCCCGCATCGAGCTCTCACGGGTCCGGGCCGTCGAGTCCCCGAAAGCCGACCTCAACGTTTTCCGGTTCCTTCGCAAGGACGGGACCTGCACCTGGGTGGAGGCCGCCAGCCGGTCCATCAGCGACCCGGCCTCGGGGGAGGTAACGGAGATCCAGGTTTCCACCCGCGACATCACCGAGCGCAGGCGGGCGGAGGATGCCCTGCGCGCTCTCTCCAGCCGGCAGGAAGCCATGCTCTCGGCCATCCCGGACATCCTCATGGAAGTGGACACCCACAAGGTGTACACCTGGGCCAACCAGGCCGGCCTGGCCTTTTTCGGCGACGACGTCGTGGGCAGGGAGGCCCGGTTCTATTTCGAGGGGGACCAGGACACCTACCGTCTCGTCCAACCCATCTTCGACGGCCGGGAGGACGTGATCTACCTCGAGAGCTGGCAGCGGCGTCGGGACGGTCGCAAACGGCTGCTCGCGTGGTGGTGCAGGGTCCTCAAGGACGACCGGGGAAACGTGGCCGGTGGGTTGTCCACCGCGCGGGACATCACGGAACAGCGGGCCCTGGAGGAGCAACTCCTCCAGTCCCAGAAGATGGAGTCCATCGGCAGACTGGCGGGCGGCGTGGCCCACGACTTCAACAACAGCCTCCAGCTCATCTCGGGATACGCGGACATGGCCCTGTCTTCGGCCGAGCCGGGGTCAGGCCTGCACGAGAACCTGCAGGTGATCCGCCAGGCGGCCGCCCGGTCCGCGGAACTGACCCGCCAACTGCTGGCCTTCGCCCGGAAGCAGACGGTGAACCCCGTGGTCCTGGACCTGAACGAGACCCTGGCGGGGATGCTCAGGATGCTCCGGCGGCTCATCGGCGAGGGCATTGAACTGGAGTGGAAACCGGGGGCCGCCCTCTGGCCGGTGGAAGTGGACCCCGTCCAGGTCGACCAGGTCCTGGCCAACCTGGCCGTCAACGCCCGGGACGCCGTCGGGGGGGCCGGACGGGTGACCATCGCCACCGCGAACGCCGTCCTGGACCCGGCGTACTGTGAAGCATACCCGGACGCCTCCCCCGGGGAGTACGTCCTCCTGGAGGTGGCCGACAACGGCTGCGGCATGGGCCCCGACGTCCTTTCCCGCCTCTTCGAGCCTTTCTTCACCACCAAGGAGCTGGGCCAGGGGACCGGCCTCGGGCTGGCCACCGTCTACGGCATCGTGCGCCAGAACAACGGGGTGATCAGCGTGCGGAGCGAACCCGGGCGCGGCACCGTCTTCAGCATCCACCTGCCGCGGGTCCGGACTGCCCCGGTCCGGAAGCCGGCCACAGACGTGGAGCGCAAGCCGGCCCGGGGCACGGAAACCGTCCTGCTGGTGGAGGACGACGAGGAGATCCTCGACCTCGCCGAGGCCGCCCTGCGGAAGTACGGGTACGCCGTCCTGGCGGCGCGGTCCCCCCGGGAGGCCCTGGACCTCCTTCACCGTCACGACGGGCCGGCCCACCTGCTCGTCACGGACGTGGTGATGCCGGGAATCAACGGGAAGGCCCTGAGCCGGAAAGTGGCGGCCCTCCGGCCGGGGATCCGCACCCTCTTCATCTCCGGGCATCCTGCCGACACCATCGCCCGGCACGGCGTGCTGGAGCCGGGGGTCCAATTCCTCCAGAAGCCCTTCACCGTCCACGCGCTCGTCAACAAGGTGAGGGAAGTGCTGGACCTGCGAATCCCCCGGGAGTGACCGGCGGCCTATCCTTTTCAGTCTTTCCGAACGAGGCGGAAGCCGCAGTAGTTCTCCCGGCCGAGCGGGGTGATCAAACCCCGACCCGCCGACCGGCAGGAGGTCGCGTCCGAATTCCAGGCGCCACCCCGAACCACGCGGGCCGTTCCCGTGTCGGGACCCCGGTAATCGGTCTGGGCGCCGGCGGGATAATCATTGGCGAACCGGTCCCAGCACCATTCCCAGACGTTGCCATGGACCTCCCGCAGGTTCCATGGATTTGCATTCAAATGGCCGACCGGCTGCGTCTGGTTCGTACTGTTCGCGCACCACCACGCCGACAGGTTGAACGCGGTCAAGGCCGGGGAAGGCGAGCAGGTGCTGCAGGTCGTGGTCCCGTAAAGCGGCTCGGTGACCCAGAAGGCGGTGGTCGTCCCCGCCCGGCAGATGTACTCCCACTCCCCCTCGGTGGGCAACCGAAAACCACCGGCTTCCCAGTTGCAGTACACCGGACCGGTATGGTTGAGTGCCGTGATGGGGTCGGTGAACGCCGCATCCACGTAGTAGCACTGGATCAGCCCTCTCTGAACCGAGAGGAGGTTGGCGAACAGCACGGCCTCGTACCATTGGATCTTCTGAACGGGGCAAGTCATCCCGGGACTGATGGCCGTGTCCGTCATGTCGGCCGGAAGGGTCGGCTGGACCGCTTTCAAGTCCGCCCACATCTGCCGGGTCACCTCCGTTTCCATCACGGCGAGGCGCTTCGTCAGCGTGTGAGGGAATTGGACCTCGACCGAGGCGTTTCGGCAGGCTTCCGACACCGGCGAACCCTGGGTGAACTTCCCCGACGGGACGTAGACCAGGTTCCCCAAGATGGGGTCGGTTTCCTCTAGTTCACCAGGCGTCCTCACGTTGCGGGCGCTGAAAAAGAGGTGACGGTCGCCGGCCACGTTCCCCGTGATATCGAGGGGAGCGGGGATCGGGACGGCGGCATAGATCTGAACGGTGTCCAGCCCGTCATAAGACAGGCCCGGCCAGATTTCGTTGCTGAGCCGGATGTACTGCTGCCCGCCGCTCACCACGACGGTGTTGGTGGCCACCAGGCTACCGTTGAGCCAGGCCTCCAGGGTCACCGCGACCGGCGATGAAAGCGGGTTCATCAGGGCGATGCCGGTGTAAGCCATCCAGGACCGCACCGTGTTGGGCAGGACCCAACTGCGCACCGCTTCTCCCGTCAGGAAGAACTCGCAGACGTCCTCCGTGCTTCCCTGCTGGTAGGAGAGCTTGACTTCCAGGTCGGACGGGGCGCTCAGGTGCGCGGTCCCTTCAAAGGCCAGGTCGGCGGGGGTCACGGCGGTCCAGGACCGGGGGGCGGCGCTCAGGGTGATCGGGGCCCCGCTCGGGCTGCCGTCCGTGCCGTACCGCGCCACTGAAACATCCACGGCTGCGTTTCCCGGGTTGAAGAGGGAAATTCCCGTCTTCCACCCTCCCGCGGCGGTGACGTGGGGGCACCAGGCGTCAAGGGCGGCCGCCACGGACCCGGACAGGCAGAGCAGGATCACCGCGGAAAGCAGGCTGGTTCTCTTCATCTGAAACTCCTTTTTCTTGGCCTTTTCAGTGAGGATATAATACAGCGTCAGGATATCACGGAAATTATGTGAGGGAATGTCCAATGCTATACATGATTGTCGAACATTTTCGGAACGGAGACCCCCTCCCCGTGTACCGGCGTTTCCGGGAGCGCGGCCGCCTGGCTCCGGTTGGATTGACGTACGTTTCCAGTTGGGTGGATCTCGAACTGAAGCGGTGTTACCAGGTCATGGAGACGGGAGACCGCGGCCTTCTCGATGCCTGGATGGCGAACTGGCTCGACCTCGTCGAATTCGAGGTCATCCCCGTGATGACCTCCGCAGAAGCGGCGGAGAAGGCCGCCTCGCGTTCTGACGATTCAGGGCAGTAGGTTAGAATAACGGCATCCTGGCCCGGGGTCCCCGCCTCTTCACGCAAAGGACTCTTTACAGGCGGCACCACTCGGCGGTGACCGGCGGGCCGGTGAGGATGCGGACGTAGCCGCCCCGGGCGAAGGGACCGGGGTTGACCATCTGTGTCCGCCCCAGGCGGTCGGTGCCGGCGGCCTCGTGGATGTGCCCGCAGACCAGGACGTCGGGGGCGAAGCGTTCCACCACGGCCCGGACGGCCCGGCTCCCCACGTGCAGGCCCAGCCGCACCCGGTCCAGGGCGGTGCCGCGCGGCGGCGCGTGGCTGACGAAGACGCGCACCGGGCAGGCGGCGACCCGGGCGGCCGCCGCGGCGAAGGCCTCCCCGATCTCCTCCTCGGACAATTCGAAGGGGGTGCCGAAGGGCGTGGGGGGCGAAGCGCCGATCCCTGCAAACCCGACGTCGCCGATGATCTCATGACGGCCATGGAGCCCCGTGCCGCCCTCCTCCAGGACTCCCGTCACCTCCGGGCGGTCCATGTTGCCGGGCACGGCCAGCACCCGGGGGAACACGCCGTCGAAGGCGCCCATCGTTTCCCGGAACCGGGTCATGCCGCCGTAATGGGTCAGGTCGCCGGAAACCAGCAGGAGGTCCGCCCCCGCCTCGCGCTGCGCAAGGAGCGTCAATTTCGTCAGGTCGTCGTGAACGTCAGAGATGGCGATGATGCGCATGACGCCTCCCCCTTCTTCAGAAGGCGATGAATGGCCCTCTCCTGAAGAAAATTCTGGCTTTCAGCGCCTCACGCAAAGGCGCGAAGCCGCCAAGCCTCGCAAAGAGTGGGGCCGCCTCCAAAGGTGCTCAGACGATGACGTTGCCTTCCACCTTCTTCCAGTCGGCCAGGAAGGTCTCGATCCCCTTGTCGGTGAGGGGGTGCTTGACGAACTGCAGGAGCACCTTGTAGGGGATGGTGCACACGTCGGCGCCCATCAGGGCGGCGTCCACCACGTGCATGGGGTGCCGGACCGACGCCACCAGGACCTCGGTGGCGTAGTCGTAGTTGGCGTAGATCTCCACGATCTGCCGGATCACCTCCATCCCCGGGTGACCCACGTCGTCGAGCCGGCCCACGAAGGGGCTGACGAAAGTGGCGCCCGCCTTGGCGGCCAGCAACGCCTGCAGGGGGGAGAAGACCAGCGTGACGTTGGTCTTGATCCCTTCCCCGGCGAAGGTCCGGACGGCCTTGAGGCCCTCGGCGGTGATGGGCACCTTCACGGTGATGTTGGGGGCGATCTTCGCCAGTTCGCGGCCCTCGCGCACCATCCCCTCGGCGTCGAGGGCGACCACCTCGGCGCTCACGGGGCCCGGGACCGTGCGGCAGATCTCCGCGATAATGTCCTTGAAGGCCCCTTTCTCCCGGGCCACCAGGCTGGGGTTGGTGGTGACGCCGTCGATGAGGCCCATCGACATGGCGGAGCGGATCTCGTCCAGGTTGGCGGTATCGATGAAGAATTTCATGGCACACCTCGGTTGGAAGTTAGGTATTTAGGCTGTAGGCTGTAGGCTGTAGGTCCGGAAAAGGCGAACCTCTTTGATTCCCCGGAATCCCACATATCCCGCAGTTCCTGAGCCTTCCTTGCATTCTCTGCATTCTCTGCGTTCTGTACGTTCTGTACGTTCCGTGCTTTCTCTGCATTCTGCATATTCTGCGTATATTGTGGCTCTCTTCATCATCTGCCTGTTCTGCGCATCTGGGATTCGGTTCGCTTCAGCGGTCCTCCGGCCGCCCCTCCCATTGGGCGGTCTCCGAGGGGGTGCTCCGGTTCCCCTTGCGATCGACGGCGACGACGCGGTATGCCCAGCGCCGGGCCGGGTCGGCGTCCGTGTCGGTGAAGGACGCCGCCGCGAGGGGTTTGGGGGTCAGGCACGTCTCTCCGGACGAATCCCCGCCCGCCCGGTAGACCAGGTAACCGGCGAGGTCGGCGTCGGCCACGGGGTTCCAGATCAGCCGCAGGCGCCCCTCCTCCTCCACCAAGGACAGCCCCGTCGGAACGTCGGGGGGGAAGGTGTCCTTCGTGTCGACGTCCGTCGGCGGGGTGAAGGCGCCCAGGACCCGCCCGCCCCCGGTGTTGCGGAACGGGGCGACGGAGTAAGCGTAGCGGGTCTCGAAACGGAGATCGGCGTCCCGGAAGTCGGTGGCGTCGGGCCCGACCGTTCCCACATCCGCCGCTGCCCCCCCGGGCAGTTCCCGGCGCCGGACGACGTAGCCGTCCCGGGGAACAGTTCCGGCGGGCGGTTTCCACTCGAGGACCACCCCGGTCTTTTCCACCCGCGCGGAGAGGGCGCCGGGCGAACCGCCGACCCGGGCAACGGGGAGGATCAGCACGGGGGTGTTGACGCTCCAGTGGTTCCTCTCGTTGGCGAAACGAACGGAGAACCCGGCCCGCCCGGTCTCGAAGTCGCCCAGTTTCTCCCGGCCGATCTCGACAGCGAATTCCTTCCCTTTGAGGAGGGCCTTCAGGCGATCCCCCTCCTCGGTCTCGATCACGCCGCCCCAGCCAACCGTGTCGAGGGGGTGGACCCCTTCAGGGACGATTCCCCCGTAGATCTCCACCACCCGGATATCGTGAATGGGTGAACCATCGAGGTTCTCGGCCGGCAGGACGCACCGGACCCGGATCACGTCCCCCTCCTGCCAGGCCTCCAGTTTCTCGGGCGGCGGCGGGACCCGCTTGAAGGGCGGCTGGGGCGGGCCCACCCGCGCGCACCCCGCCAGGAGCAGGAGCAGCAGGCCGGCCAGGATCGATCCAGTCAGAGCCGCGACCGTAAGGGAGCGGTCAGAGACCGTAAGGGAGCGGTCAGAGACCGTAAGGGAGCGGTCAGAGACCGTAAGGGAGCGGTCAGAGACCGTGAGGGAGCGGTCAGAGACCGTGAGGGAGCGGTCAGAGACCGTGAGGGAGCGGTCAGAGACCGTGAGGGAGCGGTCAGAGACCGTGAGGGAGCGGTCAGAGACCGTGAGGGGCCGGCTGAAGGCGGCAGGTCTGACCGCTTGCTCACGCGCGCGGCTCAGACTCAGACGCGCGCGGCTCAGACTCAGACGCGTGCGGCTCTGGAGTGATTTTGAAACCATGCTCGCTCCCGGGGTCAGAGGATGTACCGGCTGAGGTCCTCGTTCTCCATCACGCCCTTGAGGGCGTCCTCCACGTAGGCGCTGGAGATGCTCACCCGCTTGTCCTCGAGGTCGGGCCCCTCGAAGAGGATCTCGTCGAGGACCTTCTCGAGGATGGTATAGAGCCGCCGCGCCCCGATGTTCAGCGTCCGCTCGTTCACCTGGGCGGCGGCGCGGGCCAGGGCGCGCACGGCCCCGGGCTCGAAGGCCAGGGCGACCCCCTCCGTGGCCATGAGGGCCTCGTACTGCTTGAGCAGCGCGTTCTTCGGCTCGGTGAGGATGAGGATGAAGTCGTCCTCGGTGAGGCTGTCCATCTCCAGGCGGAGCGGGAAGCGCCCCTGCAGCTCCGGGATGAGGTCCGACACCGAGCTGATGTGGAAGGCGCCCGCGGCGATGAAGAGGATGTGGTCGGTGCGCACCATCCCGTACTTGGTGTGGACGATGGTCCCCTCCACGATGGGGAGGATGTCCCGCTGCACGCCCTCCCGGCTCACGTCGGGGCCGTGCCCCCCTTCCCGGCCGGCGATCTTGTCGATCTCGTCCAGGAAGATGATCCCGGAGTGCTCCACGCGGGAGAGGGCCTCCTTGGCCACCCGGTCGTTGTCCACGAGCTGCTGCTGTTCCTCGCGGACCAGGTGCTCCCGGGCGTCGCCGACCTTCATCTTGCGCCGTTTCTTCTGGCCGCCGAAGAGGCCGCCGATCATGTCCTTCATGTTGATCCCCAGCTCCTCCACGCCGGAGGAGGAGAAGATCTCGAAGGAGGGGAAGCGGGACTCGTGGACCTCCAGCTCCACCTCGCGGTGGTCGAAGTCGCCGGCCCGGAGCCGCTCGCGCATCTTCTCGCGGGTCTTGCTGAAGTTGTCGTAGGCCGCCCAGTCGCCGGGGTTCTCCACGCGGCTCTGGCGGGGCGGGGACATGGGTTGCAGCAGGAGGTCGAGCAGGCGCTCCTCGGCGTTGTGGTGGGCCTTTTCCAGGACGTCCTTGCCCAGCTCCTCGCGGACCATGTTCACCGCGATCTCCACCAGGTCACGGATCATGGATTCCACGTCCCGGCCCACGTACCCCACCTCGGTGAACTTGGAGGCCTCCACCTTCAGGAAGGGGCTCCGGGAGAGCCGCGCCAGGCGTCGGGCGATCTCGGTCTTGCCCACGCCCGTGGGGCCGATGAGGATGATGTTCTTGGGCGCCACCTCCTCGGCCATGCCCGGCGGCAGCTTGAGGCGGCGCAGGCGGTTCCGCAGGGCGATGGCCACGGCCCGCTTGGCCTTCTTCTGGCCGATGACGTACTTGTCCAGCTCCCCCACGATCTGGCGCGGGGTCATCCGGTCGAATTCGGGCGGGGGCGGCTCCGACAGGTCCGGCAGGGTCACGGGCTCAGTCATGGCGCTCCTCCGGGCCGCCCAGCGTCTCCACGGTGAGGCGGTCGTTGGTGTAGATGCACAGCGAGGCGGCGATCTTGAGGGCCTCCTCGGCGATGTCGCGGACGCCCAGGGGGGTGTGGCGCCGCAGCGCCAGGGCGGCGGCCTTGGCGTAGGGCCCGCCGGAGCCCACGGCCGCGATCCCCTCCTCGGGCTCGATGATGTCGCCGTTGCCGGAGATGAGGAAGGCCCGCTGGGTATCCGCCACGATCATGAGGGCCTGCAGGTTGCGCAGCGAGCGGTCGGTGCGCCACTCCTGGGCCAGTTCCACGGCGGCGCGCTCCAGGTTGCCGGCGAACTCCTTGAGCTTCTTCTCGAAGCGGGAGAAAAGGGCGAAGGCGTCGGCGGTGGCGCCGGCGAAGCCCGCCAGGACCTTGCCGTCGTAGAGCCGGCGGACCTTGCGGGCGGAGTGCTTGACCACCGTGTCGCCCAGGGTCACCTGGCCGTCCCCGGCCATGACGGTCATGCCGTTGGCCTGGACCAGCAGCACCGTCGTGCTTCGGATTCGTGTCATGATACCGTCCTTTACCGTTTCGCCGCCGCTTGGATGGAACGGCGGCCGGGTCTCGAGAACTTTGCAAACAGTCGGGAAACCGTCATGAATTACATCGCAACTCCTTTGATTTCCCGCGCAAGCTGAAGCTTGCGCCACTCTTTGCGGGTCCGTCAGATCTTCATCAGCTCCGCTTCCTTCTTCTTGGTGATCTCGTCGATCCTGCGGATGTAGCCGTCGGTGAACTCCTGGATCTTGTCGAGCCCCTTCTTGGCGTCGTCCTCGGAGACCTTCTTGTCCTTCTCCAGCTTCTGGACCTGGTCGCGCCCCTCCTGCCGGATCTTCCGCACGGCCACCCGGTGCTGCTCGGCCATCTGGGCCACGGTCTTCACCATCTGTTTCCGGCGTTCCTCGGTGAGTGGGGGAACGGGCAACCGCACCACGCGGCCGTCGTTGGAAGGGGTGATGCCCAGGTCGGAGGTGAGGATGGCCTTTTCGATGGCGGGGATCTGGCTGGTGTCCCACGGCTGGACGACGATGAGGTTCGGCTCGGGGGTTGACACCGTCGCCGCCGACTTGAGGGGCGTCAGGGTCCCGTAGTAGTCGAAGCGGATGTTGTCCAGCAGGGCGGCCGAGGCGCGGCCCGTCCGGATGGATTTCAGTTCCTGCTCGAAGTCCGCGATGGCCTTCTTCATCTTCTCTTCGGTCTGTTTCAGCTTTTCCTGTACCATGGTCGGTCCTCTCCGCGAGAATTTCAAAAGGCGGATTATACGGTCTCCCCCGCCTCCGGGTCAAGGCGGATGACCCCGGGAAAACCGGGGAAAACCGTTTTTCCGCGACTCGCGTGGAGGAGAGAAGCCGACACCATTTAACAGGGATGGCTGGACCTGAAAGCCTCCCTGCCCTGGTTCCTGCTGGGAACACTGACCTTTGCGATTTGCGGCTCATCGCTTCTGACCCGAGATCCTCGACAGAAACAACCGGGCCACTGGAACGTCAGGGATACCGTCGCCGCAATCCTCCTGGCCGCCACAGGATGGGCGCTGGTGATGCTGATCTCCCCTCGGCCGCTCTGCTACTCCATCCAGCGGAGCCACTTCCGCGCCCTTTCCGCCCGGCAGCGCCTCGCCATTCTCGAAAGGTCGTCCCGGCGAGGCGAAATTCCCGAATCCGTCGCATCGGCCGCCCGGCGATACATCGAAGCGGTGGCGCCCAAAGGGAGAGACGGAATTGAACCGTAATTCCACACCCCGGCAATCGGTGGGGTCCGATCGTCTGCAGCCAAACGGTGCCAGGTGCTATTTAAATCCAATCGAATCTGGCAGACATAACAAGTCTCGACGCAACTCCTTTCCGATCTGTTGGTCATAACAATCCGGCCACCTCCTCAAGCCTCCGGGCGGATCAGTCTCGAGAATCGCCCGCGGTGCGGGCTCCGTCCCTTCTGACGGCCTGTCCCAAGGATTTGGCGAAACGCCCAGCTCCCCGGGATGCACTCCATTTTCATCCGCCATTTCCCGGGGAACGAAAACCGCGGCACGCGTGTCAATGGAGGTGAACACGGCAGCGCCCGACGGGAAAAACCGATCGCCCGAGCGGCCGTGGAGTCCCCTGTTCGGAGGTGAGTCATGGCAAGCTGGCGCACGGCGGTTTTTGTGATGATCATCCTGGCGGTCGCCCTCCTCACGGGTCTGCTCCCGTTCTTCAAATTCTCCCGGATGAAGGCGATGGAACCGCTCCGGGCCCGGGCGGCGACAGGCATCCTGTCCACCGCCGCCGGAAGCCCCGTCACCCGATGGGCAGCCGGTCTCCCCGGCACGAAACCGGACCGCACCCTCTCCCCCCTTTCCTCTGCCTCGGGGGGAACGGGAAAGAAGAGGCCCTTTCGCTGATGGGGGGGTGCCGCAGCAGGCGGTATGCGCACCGGTCGCGGAGAAAACCGGGCGACGGGCGAACTCACCGGTCCCAAGGCGCTGGATCTCGCCCTTCGGGCAGGATACCCACGCCGCTCCGGCAGACCGGCACGGCGTGGTCAACGCGGCGCTCCGGCAGACCGGCGCGCCGCACTCCCCATCGGCCGGGCAGCGCCCGGTCGGTCTCCCTGCTATGCTCGGGTTCGCGGTTCCTTCGAAGGAAGCGCCATGCCAAATTGCGCAAGAAATCACTTTTTCTTTCGCGGGGTGGACTTTCGGTGCCGCATTCCTTTATAATGAGCCCGATATTCAGGCAGAGAGCGGCCCATGCTGAAACAACTCGGCAAGTATGAAGTCATCGAGGAACTGGGCAAGGGGGCCATGGGGATCGTTTACAAGGCTTACGACTCCCTCATGGCCCGCTACGTGGCGCTCAAGACCATGTCCTACACCAACGCCGCGGACCCGGACTTCAAGAAGCGCTTCTACAAGGAGGCCCAGGCCCCGGGGCGCCTCCGGCACGACAACATCGTCATCATCTACGAACTGGGCGAGGACCAGGGCATCCCCTTCATCGCCATGGAGTTCCTGGAGGGCTCGGACCTGCTGCACCTGATGCAGTCCGGCTACATCTTCACCCTGAAGAAGGTCATCGACATCGTCGTGCAGGTCTGCGAGGGGCTCAACTTCGCCCACCAGAACGGCATCATCCACCGAGACGTCAAGCCGGCCAACATCTTTCTCCTGCCCACCGGCCGGGTCAAGATCGTGGACTTCGGCATCGCCCAGATCAGCCAGTCGTCGCTCCTCACCAAGACGGGCGTGATGCTGGGGACGCCCTCGTACATGTCGCCGGAGGCGGTCAAGTGCGACCCCACCAGCGGCCGCTCCGACCAGTTCGCCGTGGGGGTCATCCTCTTCGAGCTGCTGACGGGCCGCCGCCCCTTCGAGGGGGAGAACTACACCTCGATCCTCTACAAGATCCTGCACGAGAAACCGGCGTCGGTCCGCGACTTCTTCCCCACCTGCCCCGCCGAGCTGGAAGCGGTGGTGATGAAGGCGCTGAGCAAGAACCCCGACGACCGCTTCATGGACCTGTCCAGCATGTCCCGGCGGCTCAAGAAGTTCATGACCGAGATGGACCAGGACGCCGCCCTGGACACCACCATTTCCATCACCCGCTCCGGCCTCGAGGAGCCCAGCCTGAAGGTGGAGGTGATCCAGCGCTACATCCGGGAGGGCAAGTTCGACCTGGCCTCCCGGGTGCTGGACCGGCTGCGCTCCTCCGGGGAGTCCGCCGAGATCCTGGAGGCCCTTTACGGCGAGATACAGGAGAAGAAGCGGGCCATACGCATCGACGAACTCCTCTCCGAAGGCTCCAACTTTTATGAGGACGACCACTTCGACCTGGCCCTCGAGTGTTTCAACGAGGCGCTGATCATCGACCCGGAAAACCCCCGGGCCCTGGAGTGGGTCCGGAAAACCCACCAGAAGGAGAGCGAGAAGCGGCTCCGGCAGTCCATCGAGGGCTACATCGACAAGGGCCGTCACCTCATGGGGCTGCGCCAGTTCTCCGACGCGCTCCGGGTCTTCGGGGAAGCCATCAAGCTCAACCCGTCCGACGCGGAGCTGGCGGAGATGTACCGGACGGCGGAAGAGGCCGTCGAGCGTTCCGAGCGTGAGGAGGAGTGCCGGACCCTCTGCCGGCAGGCGCGTTCCATCCTCGAGAAAGGCAACCGGGAGGAGGCGAAGACGGTCTGCCGGAAAGTGGTGGAGATCCTCCCCGACTTCAAGGAGGCGGAAACCCTGCTCCAGGAAGTGGAGAACCTGGAGAAGGAGGAGATCGTCAGCACGGCGGTCAAGAAGATCCAGTCGCTGGCCCTCAAGCGAAAGTACAACCTCGCGCTCAGCCTGGCCGGCGAGACGGTGGCCCGGACCGGCATGGACCCGCGGCTGCAGACCTGCATCCGCAACATCCACCGCCAGCGGCTGCAGATCTGGCTTCTGGTCACCGGGATCCTGGCCGCCGCCGCCATCCTGATCGCCTTCCTGATCTTCCAGCCGGGTACGAGGCCCGCGCCGCCACCGCCACCCGCCCCGGGCCACCTCGTCCTGGACGTCCGGCCCGCCGCCACGGTGACCGCCATCGCCGACGCCGCCGGGAAGCCCGTGGCGATCCCGGAGTTGGCGACGCCGCTGCGGCTCCAGCTCCCGCCCGGAAAGTACACGGTGACCTACGAGAACAAGGCCCTCCAGCCCGACCCCGTGAAGGAGACCGTCACCATCGAGAGCGGCAAGGCGCTGGTCGTCAGCCGGAAATTCCCCGGTTTCAACACGGGGGAGGCGGTGCGCGACATCCTGGGTGAAGGGGGGCCGCAATGAGACGACTTCCCGCGACCCTGGCCCTGGCCGGCCTGCTTTCCCTGTGCGCCCTCGCCCAGGAGCAGGAGTGGTACAAGTACTACGAGGAGGCGGAGAAGGCCGCGAAGTCCGGCCAGTGGACCGTCACCGTCAACAACCTGGTGAACTACTGCCTCAAGAAGTACCCGCGCCCGAAACGAAACGCCCAGATCTACAGCCACTTCTACATGGACTACAAGCCCTACATCCTGCTGGTGGAAGCCTACTTCAACCTGCGCAAGTACGAGGCCGCCAAGGAGTACCTGGACCAGCAGCTGGAGAACATCGAGCTGAAGGAGTTCGGCCGGGACTCGGCCTACGTGGCGAAGTACAACGTCCTGAAGGAGAAGGTCAACAAGGCGTTCGCAGAGGCGGCCTCGCGCCCGCCCGTCGGGCCCGAGGCGCCCGCCCGCGACCCCGCGGTGGCCCAAGCCGTGGCCCAGGCGGAGGACGCCCTTCGGCGGGGGGACTACCCCACGGCCCAGCGGCTCTTCACCCAGGCCCGGGACGCCAAGGGCGACCCCGACGCCTCGAAGAAGGCCGCGTCCGCCCTCGACGACATCGAGCGGGAGTTGCGCAACTGGGAGAACGGCCGGGCCTTCTTCCAGGCGGGCCAGCACGAGAAGGCCGTCCCCTGCCTCCAGGTGGTGGTGGCCATCAACCGCTTCCACGCCGCCGAGGCCCAGCGGATGCTCGAGCAGTCCAACGCCGCCATCGCCGACGCGAAGGCGCGGAGCCAGTCGCTCCAGGAGGTCGTCGCGGACATCCGCAACTACACCCGCCAGGGAAGTTACGAGATGGCCCTGGAAACCGGTCGTCGGGCAGCCCAGAAGTACCCCGCGGCGGACGACGTCCGGAAGGCCCTGGACGAGGTCAAGGCCCGGCTGGCGGACGAGGCCCGGTCCGCCGCAGACGGGGGCAACCTGGACAAGGCCGTCGCCTTCGTCACGCTGGGGGAAAAGTACTTCGCGGGCGCCGCCGAGTTCCGGCCGGTCCAGGCCCAGATCCAGCGCCTCCGCCGCGTCGCCGACGTCCGCCGTCTCGTCGACCAGAAGCGGTGGAAGGAGGCCGAGGGCCTGCTGCGCCAACTGGAGACGCAGCAGGAGTTCCAGGCGGAGGCCCGGAAACTCCTGAAGGTCATCGCGGACAAGAAGGCCGCCCTCGACCGGAACCTGGCCCAGGCCCGCGAGCGGCTCAAGTCCGGGGACACGGAGCAGGCCGCCCGCCTGACGGAGGCCGCCCGGGCCGATTTCCCCGAGTCGCCCGAGGCCCAGGACCTCCTCCGGCAGATCCGGGACCTCCGGCAGAAGAGCGGGAACATGGAGACGGAGGAGTACCTCCGGAACGCCCTGGAGGAGTACTTCGACTCCGGCGACTACCGCAAGGTGCGTTTCCTCCTGGACGAGTACCTCAAGCGCGGCGACTGCACCCGCCGGGAGATCGCCCTCTTCTTCCGGGCCTGCGCGGCTGTCTGCATCCACCGCCTGGAAGGCGACGAGGCCAGGGCGATGCTGGAGAGCGCGCGAAAGGACATCGCCTCCCTTCCCGCGGGCTTCCAAGCGCCGCGGAAGTGGGTCAGCCCGGCGGTGATGGCCTTGTTCGATCGCTGGAAATCGGGCCGATGAAGGACCCCGTCTCCACCAAGCGGGCGACGCCCGAGGAACTCCGGGCTCACCTGATGGACACGCTTGCGGCCTACCTTCCCGCGGAGGCGTGCCGGGAGGTCGAGGCCGTTCTCCAGCAGGCGACGAAAGCCCTCGAGGGGGTTGTGCGCGCCTCGGGGGACCCCTTCTCTGTCCACTCACTGGGGGTCGCCCTCTCGCTCGCCGAGTTGAAGATGGACCCCGCGGGCCTGGAGGCGGGGATCCTCCTCGCCGCCTACGAGCGCGGCCGGGTGACGGCGTCCGACCTCGTCTCCCGGGTCCGGGTCGCCCCGCAGGCGGCCGAACTGCTGGAGACCACGTCCCGGATCTCCCGCTACGGTTTCCGCCGCGGGGGGCTGTCAGACCCCGAGAGCTTCCGGAAGCTGATCCTGACCTTGGCGCGGGACCTGCGGGTCATCCTCATCAAACTGGCGGACCGCCTCAACTCGCTGCGCACGCTGCAGCACCTCCCCGACGAGGAGCAGAAGGTCATCGCCCAGGAGACCATGGACATCTACGCCCCGCTCGCCAACCGGCTGGGGCTGTACCGGTTCAAGCGGGAACTCGAGGACCAGGCCTTCCGCTTCCTCCAGCCCGAGAAGTACCAAAACCTCAAGGCCCTGGTGGCGAAGACCCAGGCCGAGCGGGCGTCCCTGGTGGACCAGGCTCGGCGGGAAATCGCCGCCATGCTGGCGGACAACGCCCTGGAGGGCGAAATCAGCGGCCGGGGCAAGCACTTCTGGTCCATCCAGCGGAAAATGGAGGAGCGCGGGCTGGACTACGGCGACCTCTACGACATCACGGCCCTGCGGGTCATCGTGGAGACCATCGCCCACTGCTACCAGGTCCTCGGCCTCATCCACCACCGCTGGCGGCCGATCCCCGGGACCTTCGACGATTACATCGCCGTGCCGAAGCCCAACGGCTACCAGTCGCTCCACACCGCCGTCATCGGCCCCGGCAACGAGCGGATCGAGGTCCAGATCCGGACCCGGGAGATGCACGACATCGCCGAGAACGGCGTGGCGGCCCACTGGATGTACAAGGAGTCCTCCCGCCGGGGCGCCGGCGAGGACCGGCTCCGCCAGTTCGGCTGGCTCCACGACATGCTCGCCGGCGGCGAGGGGGTGTTCGACAACGCCGTCCTGGACACGCTCCGGACCGACCTTTTCGACGACCAGATCTTCGTGTTCACACCCGCCGGCGACGTCCGGGAACTGTCGGCCGGCGCCACCCCCCTCGACTTCGCCTACGCGGTGCACACCGACGTGGGCCACACGTGCGTGGGCGCCAAGGTGAACGGGCGGATCGCGCCCCTCTCGGACGAACTGAAGAACGGGGACATCGTGGAAGTCATCACCCACCCCCGGGCGAAACCCTCCCCCGACTGGCTCGAATTCGTCCGCACCCACCGGGCGCGGCAGAAGATCCGGCACTTCCTCGGGGAAACCCGCCGGCTCCAGGAACGCGCCCGGGGCCGGGACCTGCTCGAGCGCGCGGCGAAGGAACGGGCGGTCCCGCTGTCGCGCCTGCTCAAGGACGAGCCCCGCGTCGCGAAAGCCCTGGAAAGATTCCGGTGCCGGTCCCTCGACGACCTCCACCTCAACCTGGGGCGGGAGGAACTTACCCCCGACGCCGTTCTCGAGGCGCTCTGCCCCGAATCGGCGGCAGCACCCCCCCCGCCGGCGCCGCTCCCGGAAACCGTGCCGGCGAGGCCCGTCCGGCACCCGTCCACCATCGTCGTGGCCGGGCAGAACGACATGCTGGTCCGCTACGCGCGGTGCTGCAACCCCCTCCTCGGGGACGCGATCGTGGGCTTCGTGACCCGGGGCCGCGGCGTGACGATCCACCGGAAGGACTGCCCCCGGCTCGAGAAGGAACCGGAGGAGCGGATCCTCGACGCCGAGTGGGCCGGCAAGTCACGGGAGACGCTCCCGGTGAAGATCCATCTCACCGCCGAGCGCCCCGCCGTTCAGACCGCGGTCGCGGGCCTGCTGAAAAAGATGGATGTCCCGCTTTCGTCGGGCGCCGTCCAGGCCCGGGACGGGTGCACGATGATGGACTTCGTCCTCCTGGTCCGCTCGGCCGACGAGATTCGGACGGTCCTGGAGAAGCTCCGGGCCCTGCGGGGGGTCCTGGACGTGAGCCGGAGCGGTTCCTGACCCTCTACATGTCGATGCGGGTGTTCCGGAAAATGTCGTCGAACTGGTCCTGGGCGGCCGCGAAGGCACGGAAGACGTCCGGGTCGAAGTGGGAGGGCATGGTGCGGCCGTCCCCCTCGAGGATGATCCGGACGGCCTTGGGGTGGTCGAAGGGCGGCTTGTAGGGGCGGTTGCTGCGGAGTGCGTCATACTGGTCGACGATGTTGACGATCCGCCCCTCGATGGGGATCCGGTCCCCCTTGAGACCGGCCGGGTACCCCCCGCCGTCCCAGCGCTCGTGGTGGTGGAGGGCGATGACCTCGGCCGCCTTGAGGATCTGGGACTTGGAATCGTGGAGGATCTTGGCCCCGATCAGGGTGTGGGACTTCATCACCTCGTACTCGTCGCAGGTCAGTTGCTCGGGCTTGAGCAGGATGCTGTCGGGGATCCCGATCTTCCCGATGTCGTGCATCGGGCTCGCGTACCAGATGTTCTCCAGCTCGTCCGGGGAGGCGTTCATCTGTTGGGCCAGGGCCCGGGCGTAGAGGCCGATCCGCTTGATGTGGCAGGCCGTGTCCTCGTCCTTGTACTCGGCGGCGAGGGTCAGGCGGTGCACCGTGTCGATGAAGGAGGCCCGGAGTTCGCTGGTCTTCTCCGCCAACTGCTCCGCGAGGATCTTGTTGTAGTTCAGGAGAAAGTCGTCGTACTCCTTGTTTTTCAAAAGGTTGCTTGTCCTGACCAGGAGTTCGAGCCGGTCGACGGGCTTCGTCAGGAAGTCGTTGGCCCCGGTTTCGAGCCCCTTGATCCGCGAATCCCGATCGGTGAAGGAGGTCACGATGACGACGGGGATGTGCTGGGTCTGCGGGTTGGTCTTCAGGCGGCGGCAGGTCTCGAACCCATCCATCTCCGGCATCATCAGATCAAGGAAGATCAGGTCGGGCCGGAAGCTCTTCACGACCTCGAGGGCCTCCATCCCGTTCCGGGCCGAAACGCACTCGTACTGTTCAAGGAAACCCACCATGATCAAGCGGTTCCATTCCTCATCGTCCACAACGAGGATCTTCCACTTCTTCCTGCCGTCCACCGGCGAACCTCCCACCGTCGATCAACTTTTCCTTGTACTTTCGCCTTAAGAATTTTATTATAGGCTATGGGGTAAGAGGATGGAAGCAAATATGCACGATCGGGCTGAAAAAATTCTGAAAATTCTGGATGATGCCCGCCGGTCGAGAACTTCGTTCCACATTGTCTTCCAGCACGGGCACGACCGGAAAATCTTCGAGATCCACGAAGATTGCATCACCTACCTGGACAGCACCGACCTGAAGGAGAAGTTCTCGGTTCTGCTGGTCATGCTCAAGATCATGACCTCCGACGAGCTGAAGCAGAAAACCCAGATCAAGCTCAAGGCCTTCGAACTGGACGAGGAACTCATCCAGGAGAAGCAGCTCACCGAACACCAGATCCGGAAAGTCTTCTCGCTTCAGCTCTCCCGCATGGTCCAGGCGATGCTGGAATGGGACCGCATCGACTTCAAGATCAACGAGCGGGAGAAATCCAAGGGTCCCTCCAAAAAGCCCCCCCTCCACCTCGAGGAGATGCAGCTTCACCTCCTCCGGACGATGAACCTGTCCACGGAGCGTCTCGTGGAGTACTTCGAGGGCTACCACGTCAACCTGGTCCTCGACAAGATCCAGGTCATGCGGGCGCTTCCCTTCAACTCCGCCGAGAGCACGGTCCTCTCCAAGCTGACCGGGATGTTCGGCATCCCCGAGGTCCTCCAGCAGGTGAACGCACCCCAGGAGAAAACGCTGGAACATCTCGCCCTCCTGGACGCTCTCCACTTCCTGTCGTTCACCCCCCTGCACCGGGTGCCGTCCGCCTCCCCGTTCTCCGCCCCGGAGAAGGCCGAGGCCCCCCCGGCCCAACCGGCGCCCTCCGCGCCCTCGCCGGCGAAGGCCGGGGCAATCTCCGGCGGCGCTGCCGGGACCGAGAAGGCCTTCGACGTCCAGGGGAAGATCTCGGAACTGAGCGACCTGCACGACGAGATGGACCGCCAGAACTACTACGATGTCCTCGGGATCGACCGGGAGAAGTTCTCGCTCTCCGAGCTGAAGAACCGCTACTACGCCCTGGTCAAGCTTTACCATCCGGACAAGTTCGAAAAGTACCGTTCCCCCCAGCTCAGCAGCCTCCTGGAGAAGATCTCGAACCTGATCAACACCGCCTACGAGACGCTCAAGGACCCCTCCCAGAAAGGGGTCTACGACGAGAAGCTGAACACCCGCAAGGTGGTCGCCAGCGGCCCGGAGCCGCCCTTGAACGTCGACGCCCTGGCCCTGGAGCACTTCAACAAGGGACGGGCCCTGATCAACAGCCAGAAGTACGCCGAGGCCGTCGGCCTGCTCCGCCGGGCCGTGCAGCTCAAGCCGGAGAACGGCGACTACAACGCCTACCTCGGCTACGCCATGTCGAAGATTCCCCAGTACAAGCGCGAGGCCGAACAGCACTTTCTCAAGGCCATCGAGGTCAACCCCATGAACGTCTCCACCTACCTTCACCTCGGCCGCATGTACAAGGAGGCGAACCTCAACGTCAAGGCGGTGAACATGTTCGAGCAGGCGCTCCAGTGGGACCCTGAGAACAAGATCGCCCGGCAGGAGCTCAAGGAAATCGAGGATTCGAACAAGTCGAAGTCGCGGGGGATGTTCGGGAAGCTCTTCAAGCGATGACCCCCGCGCGGCGCCCCCCCATGAAACGGCTCTCCTTCGTCATCCCCTTTCTCAACGAAGCCGCCAATCTCCCCGTCCTGTACGAACGTCTGAAGGCCGTCGCCCCCCGTCTGGGCTGCGCGGCGGAGTACCTCTTCGTCAACGACGGGAGCCGGGACGCCAGCGAGTCCATCGTCCGGGGCTGGGCCCGCTCCGACCCGGCGGTGGTCCTGGTGAACCTCTCCCGGAACTTCGGCCACCAGACCGCGGTCTTTGCCGGGTTGCAGCACGCATCGGGCGACGCCGTGGTGATCCTGGACGCGGACCTCCAGGACCGTCCGGAAGCGGTCGAAAGCTTCATCGCCCGCTGGGAGGCCGGGGCCGACGTCGTCTACGCCGTCCGGGAAAAGCGCAAGGAGAACATCCTCAAGCGCTTACTCTTCTCCGCCTTCTACCGCCTGCTCTTCCGGCTCGCGAGCATCCCGATCCCCCTCGAAGCGGGGCTCTTCTGCCTGATGGACCGCAAGGTGGTCGACGTGATCGCCGCCATGCCCGAACGCAACCGTTTCGTTCCCGGGATGCGGGCCTGGGCGGGTTTTCGGCAGGAAGGGGTCCCCGTCGAGCGGGACCCCCGGACCGACGGCCCCCCGCGCGTACGGTTCCACCGGCTCGTCGGCCTGGCCCTGGACGCCGTCTTCTCCTTCTCCACGATCCCCCTCCGCCTCGCCACCGCCGTCGGGCTTTTCTCCGCCTTCGTCGCCGCCGTGGCCACGGGCGTGGTCTTCTACTTCCGTTTCTTCACCACCCAGGCCATCCCCGGCTGGACGTCGACCCTCCTCAGCATCTTCTTTTTCGGGTCAGTCCAGCTCATCTCCATCGGGATCATCGGGGAGTACCTCGGGCGGATCTACGAGGAGGTCAAGCAAAGGCCGGCGTACGTGGTCCGCGAGGTGGTCCGCGGCACGGCGGGCGACACCGCCCCCGACGGCGGGGATGCGCGAGGGGCCGTTGGGGCGGGCGCCCTTCCGAAGCCCGGTGAGCGGGCGTGACCGTCCCGGCCGGAAAACCCTGCAACGTCCCGGAGTGATGCCGTGTCGCTGGAAACCCACCTCGAAGACCAGTTGTCCGACCGCTACGAGCGCTTCTTCTGGCATCGCCTGCGCTGGCGCGCGGTCGCCCGCTCGGTCCCCTCGACGGGGCCCGTGTCGGTGCTGGACCTCGGGGCCGGGTCGGGCGTCATCGGGCGTTTCATCCGGCGCGACCGCCCCCGGGCGTCCTACTTCTTCCACGAGCCGATCCCCCAGCTCGCCGCCCACCTCGAAACGGTCTTCGGGGAAACGGCGAACGCCGCGAAGGCGGAGGATTACCGGGGCATGGACGTGGTCCTGGCCCTGGACGTCTTCGAGCACCTCGAAGACGACGCAGCCCTCGTGCGGGACCTGCACGCCCGGATGCGGCCGGGGGCGCGGCTGGTCTGCACCGTCCCGGCCGGCCCCCGCCTGTGGTCGGACTGGGACCGCCAGCTGGGGCACCAGCGCCGCTACACCCGCCGGAGCCTCCTGGGGCTCCTGTCGGCCACAGGGTTTTCACCCCGCCGCTGCCGCCATCTTTTCCCGGAGATGGTGCCGATGGCGCTGTACCGCAAGCTGGTGATCCGGGAGTCCCCTTCCGAATTCCCCCCGGTCCCCCGCTGGCTCAACGCCCTGCTCTACGCGACCGGGTGCCTGACCCAGTCGGTCTGCCGCCCTCTTCCGATCGGGACGTCCCTCCTGGCCACCGCCACCCGGCCGTGAGCATTATTTGCGGCTAAGGCCGTCTTCCTTTGCGAGCTTTGCGCCTTGGCGAGGTGGAACGGCTGGCGAACGGCGCCTCCGGCTCAGTGGTAATACCGCGGCGGGGACGGCCGGTCCGACTTGCGGACGACCTTGAACTTCCGCCGGTAGTGCCACGCTTTCAGACGGAGCCAGTGGTACCGGAGGTCCGCCCGGAACGTCCGCCGCTTCAACATGAAGTATCCGAACACGATCCCGCCCAGGTGGGCGACGTGGGCGATCCCGTCGCGAAAATTGGAGACGGTCATCAGCAGTTCGAGGATCGCGCACCCCGCGACCAGGTACTTGGCCTTCACCGGGATCGCGAAGAACAGCAGGAGCCACCGGTTGGGGAAGAAGATAGCGTAGGCCAGCAGGAGCCCGTAGACCGCCCCGGACGCGCCCATGACGGGGACGCCGGCGATGGAGGGCATGATCGCCGCGAGCCCCATCTGGCACAAGCCCGCGCCCACGCCCGTGACGAGGTAGTAGGCGACGAAGCGCCGCCGCCCCAGGACCCCCTCGCACTCGGAGCCGAACATCCACAGCATCAAGAGGTTGAAGACAAGATGCAGCGGGGGGCCGTGAAGGAACATGTAAGTCAGGAGGCGCCAGGCCTCCCCGGAGCCCCAGACGCGGAAGGGGATCAGGGAAAGCCAGAGGTCCACCCGCCCGAAGTCGGTGTTGAGGGAGGTCCGGTCCACGGTCAGGACGAGGTAGACCGCGATGTTGATCCCGATCAGGACTTTCGCGGCGGCCGTCAGCTTCGGGCCGAAGCGGTATTGGACGTTGTAGGGATAGTTCATCCTCTCCTCGTGCGGATGGATTGCGCCCGTCGCGCGGCCCCGGGCGGGCGGCCGGCCCCGGCCGGGACCTCCCGGGGCGTCGGCGGAGGCAGGCCCTCTCAGCCCTTCGCCCGGGGCGCGCGGCCCCGGTACCGGTCCAGGTCCCCCCGGGCGCCTTCCGCCCAGTCCTTCCCCCCCCGGCGGCAGGCTTCCTCCATGAGACGGACGGCCTCTTCCCGGTTTCCCTCGAGGAAGGACAGTTCCGCCCGGTTGGCGAAACACTCGGGGTCGTCCCGCACCCAGGTCTCGAGGGCCATCACCCGGTCGATGCACTTTCGGGCCTCGTCCAGCTTTTTCATCGCCATCAGGCAAAGGGAGAGGTTGAGGGAGGCGGCGGCTTCCATCACCCGGTCCCCGGTCTGGGCGCTGCGCCCGACGAGTTCACGGTAGACGGCCGCGGCGCCGGCGTGGTCCTTCTGCTTGAGTTTCAGGACGCCCAGGTTGTTCAGGACGACCAGTTCGTTGTGAAAGTCGCCGCAGCCTCGGAGGGCGGCCAGGGCCTCGTTCCAGCGCTTCTCGGCCTCGGCCGCCTGCCCCTGGTGGTTGGCCACGTTCCCGAGGTTGACGAGGGACATGGCCCCCCGCCGGGCGTCCCCCTGCTCCGCGGCCAGTTTCATGGCCTGGCTGAAATGCGCCCTCGCCACGTCGAACCGGCGGGTGTTGAGGGCCACCAGCCCGAGGTAGTTGATGGTGTCCGCTTCCCGGGGCAGGTCCCGGGTGCGGCGTTCCAGCGCCAGCACCCACTCCAGGAGGGCCCGGGCCCGGGCCCAGTCGCCTCGGAGGTAGGCCACCCGGCCCAGCTGGAAGCCGGCGGCCGCCTGCCCGGCGAGGTTGCCGCGACGCTTCTCCAGGGACAGGGCGCGCTCCAGGCAGGCGGTCGCTTCCGCGTAGTCGGTGCGCGTGGCGTACAGGCCGCCGAGGAACCCCAGGGCCTGCGCCTCCAGTGAGAACTCCCGGGCGGCTTCCGCCTCCCGCAGCACCGCGCGGGCTTCCCCGATGGCGGCCGACCAGTCCCCCAGCTGCTCCGCGCACGCGGCCAGCTGCAAACGGGCCGGACGGAATCCGGGATCGATCACGAGGCACGACTCGAAGAGGGGTCGTGCGGCCTTGGCCCCCCGGGTCCGGGAGGTGTGCAGGCCGATGCCGTAAAGCTGGCTGGCGAAGGGGTCGCGCGAGCCGGCGGCGAGGGAACCCAGCCGGAGTTCCTCCGCCAGCATCCTCGCCATCCGGTCGCCGAGGAGGGGCAGGTTCGCGCCGTGAAGGCGGCGGTCGCTCCGGTTCCCGGACACCCACACCCGGTAGGTCAGGCACAACGCCTCGCTTTCCCGGCTGGCCCAGGCTTCCACCACCACGTCCGCCCCCAGAGCGGACCGGAGGTCCATCACCTGCCCTTCCGTCAGCTCCGTGGCCTTGTCCAGCCCACGGGACTTCAGGACGTCCTCCACCTGATCCAGGGGGGCCAGGTTGGCGGCCGGAAGGCCTTCGAGGGGTTTGACCACCAGGTCCCGCAGCCCCGTGCGGACCCAGGCCTCGCCGCCGGTCCGGTCCACGAAAGGCATCACGACGACCCTCCCCTGGGGGGCGAACTCGAGGCGGTCCGGCCGACGGGAGGCCAGCCACGTCAGCCAGACGGCCAGGGTCACCAGGGCGGCGGCGGCAAACCCGAGGGCGAGGCGCCGGAGCCGCCGCCGGCGACGCTGTGGGCGCGCGATCACGCCGGCCAGGGCCCCGGCGGCCTCCTCCGCGGAGGGTCGGCGCTCGGGCTCCACGTCCTTGAGGCGGTCGATCAGCGAGGCCAACCCGACGTCGATTCCTTCCGCCGGCCCCACCATCCCCTGCCCCACCCGGACCAGCAATTCCATCGTGGTCAGGCCCTCGGGGTAGGGGCTCTTTCCGGTGAACAGCTCGTGAAGGATGACGCCGAGGGAATAGAGGTCCGCCTTTTCCGTGACCGGGGCGCCCCGGGCCTGTTCGGGGCTCATGTAGGCGACCGTGCCGATGACGTGCCCCTGCTGGGTGAGCCGAGCCTCCCCCCCCTCGAGGTCCGGGGACGGCAGGCTGCCGCCGCTCGTGCCGGACCCCGACCCGCTGATGGATCTCACGGAGATGGGGTCGGCGTCCCCGCCGGCGTCGGGGACGGGCTCGTCGGCCGACGCCGGGGTGTCGCCCACCAGGCGGGACAGCCCGAAATCGAGGATCTTGACCTGGCCGTCGGGGGTGATCATGACGTTGTCCGGTTTCAGGTCGCGGTGGGCGACCCCCGCCGTGTGGGCCGCCGCCAGCACCCGGGCCATCCCCTCGGCCACGGCCAGTTTGCGCCCCTCGGAGAGCGCCCCCTCCCGGAGGAGCCGGGTGAGGGTGTCGCCCTCGATGTACTCCAGGACGAGGAAATCGCAGTCGGGGTACTCGATGAGGTTGTGGATGCGGCAGATGCCCGGGTGGTCGAGACGGGACAGGATCCGGGCTTCCCGGAGGAAGCGCCGGCGAGCGCCCGGGTCGAGCCGGCGGGCGCCCCGGATGGCCTTCAGCGCCACCCGGCGCTGGAGTTTCTCGTCGAAACCGAGGAAGACCTCACCCATCCCTCCCGCCCCGAGGGCGGACTCGATGCGGATGTTCCCCAGGACGCGCCCGATCATCGCCGGTCCCAGATGGCCCGCAGGCCGTGCAGGGGCAGGAAGGCGTCGACGTGGTGAAACACCGTGGTCACGGGGGCCAGGACGTTGAGAAGCCCCCCCGTGGCGATCACGGTGACGGACGCCCCCAGTTCCTTCTCCATCTCCCGGACGATCCGCTCCACCAGCCCCGCGAAGCCGAAGACCAGCCCGGCCCGCAGGGCTTCCACCGTGTTGCGGCCGAGGGCGCGCTTCGGGGTGGCCAGATCGACGTCGGGCAGCTTGGCAGTGTTGGCGTGCAGGGAACGGGCGGAACCGAGGATCCCCGGGGCGATGGCCACCCCGACCAGGGAAGCGGAAGCGGTGAGGGCCAGGATCGCCGTGGCCGTCCCGAAGGAGACCACCACGGCCGGCAAGGGGTAGAGACGGGCCGCCCCGGCCGCGAGGCAGACCAGGTCCGCGCCCACTTCGTCAGGGTCGTCGACGTCCAGCGAAATCCCCGAGTCGGTCTCCGGCGAAACCACCAGGCAGGGGCACGGGAGCACCTTCGTCAGGGCACGCGCCAGGAGCGGCTGCACCGGGGGCACCACCGTGGCGAGAGCGGCGCCCTCGAAACGCCGCAGGTCGAGGTTCTCCCCCGCCAGCAGCGACCGGAGGGTCACGGCGTACTCGTCGGACGTCCGCTGCGGGTCGGAGGTCAGCCGGAACGTGGCCTTCAAGTCGCTCCCCGCGAAAACCCCGAGCTTGATGTGGGTGTTGCCGCAATCCGCCGCCAGAAAAAGGGGACCATTCTCCATCACGACCCTCCCTGCGCCACGCCCATTGTAAGGGATCGACTCCGGATGTCAAGGAAAGCGGACGCCGGGCCCTCGGAAAGACCCCGGCCGCCACTGGCGGGGCCGAGGGCGCCGGGCCCGTATCGGCGTCTCAGTTCGCCGGCGAGATGACCACGTCCACGGTCGCCCGGCCGAGGTCCGGGCGGATCTCGTGTCGGAAGCCGACGGTGACGGGACGGCGGGCGTCCCGAGCCGTGCCGTACGCCCGGGCGAGCTTTTCGGCGTTGCCGCGGACGAATTCCGCCGGGTAGTCGGGGTCGAACGGTTCTCCCGGCTGCAGGCGCCACGCCTTCCGGAGGCGATCGGCGCGGTCCGGCGGAAGCCCGGGAAAGTCCAGGCGCCCCATCCGGAAGGCCTCCCCCTCGGCCACGGTGAGGACCAGGTCCACCCGGGCCCCCGTCTCGTCGCACCGGAGGTCGGAAGCGATTTTCGCGGCGTAGTGGGCGCGTCGGGCGTAAAGCTCGGAAACCCTTCCGAAACCGGCCTGGAGCCTCGCCTCGTCGTAGGGTTCCCCCGGGGCGAGGCCCAGCAGTTCGTTCAGCCGCTCCGCGGTGAAGACGGACGCACCCTGCCACGTCCAGCCCCCCAGCACGCCGACCGGCCCCTCCTCCACCGGCAGGGTCACCCGGACGCGGGCGCCGGGCCCGGGGTCGAGCGTGGCCGTCGGCGTGCCGCAGACCGCCTTCATGCGACCGTGCCGCCGGAAAACCGGCAGCAGCGCCAGGCGGGCGAAAGCGTCCAGCCCGGTTCGGGAGTACTCCCGCCCCGTCAGGGCGTCGCAGGCCTGCCTGACGTCCCGCTGCAATCCCGGCGAGACGCCGGTGACGCTCACGCCCGCGATCCGCAGGTCCGCCCCCTCCACGGCGAAGGCAAAGCGGTGGGCCCCCGACGTGAAATCGCAGGCCAGGCCGGCTTTCACCGTCCCCGTGACCCCCCGCTCCCGGACCAGGCCCTCCAGGGTGGTCCGAACCGTGCCCGCCAGGACCCCCGACATGTCGACCCTCCCGTCGAACAGGGGGAAGACCGCCCGGACCTTTCGGTTGATCTCCTCCTCCGTGAACCAGATCAGGTTCTCGTAGAAAACCGGGACGGTCCGGTCCGTCTCCTGCACGTTGAACGTCAGGATCGTCTTCCGTTTCACGACCCGGGTCTTCCAGGTGATCGTGCGGAACATCCCCGAGCCCGTGAGGCGGGACACCGCCTGGTCGATCTCCGCCGCCGTCACGGCGACCCCCGACCGGACCCCCGTGGCCGCCACGAACGCCTCGACGGGGTACCGGTCCAGGCCGACCACCTCAAGGGCGGCCGGGACGATCCTGGCGGGCGGCTTCGGCTTCCGGGCCTTCCTCGCGGGAGTGGCCGCCGGGCAGACGCAGGCCGCGGCCAGCCAGGCCGCCAGGATAACCCGCAGCACCGGCCGGGGCCGCGCGCTCCCGGGACCTTCACCCCGGGCAGGGGCGCCCCGGAGCATGAAAAGAAAATTTTTCCCGCAGGTTCGCATGTTAAATCTTATCACCTCAAGCAAGGTGTCGAGTGAAACACCCGGGTTGCCGTGTTCTGCGGGTTGCCCATCTCCGGCAGCAACCGGACCGCGCCGCCCCGAGGGCTGTGCGGCACGCAGGAAGCGGCGCTCCGGCTGTTGGCGCGTCGCATACACCGGAAGCGGCCCCCTCACGGGCTCAACCGCCCCGCGTCGCGACGAACCGGTCCGCGACGTCGAACGCCCCATCCTGCCCCATGCGGACAACGTCCACCCGGAGGCCGCCTTCGGCTGTTCTCAACTCGCAGAAGTGGAGGAAGCGCACGGCCGGCCCGGCGTAGAGGTCGCGGAACAGCCGCCGGTTCCCGGAGAGGGCCAGCGCGTGGCGGGGGCCGCCCCCGCCGCCGGACACCACGAAGTGCACCCCCCCCTCGACGAAGTGCTCGTAGGCGTGGGAGTGGCCGCTGACGCAAAGAAGCGCCTTGCGGGAAGCGGCGAAGGGCTCCGCGAAAGCCCGGCGCACCGCCGGGCTGCAACCCACCACGCGGTTGTTGGAGAAGGGAGGCTGGTGCACCGCCAGGACGGAAATCCGGACACCCGGGTCCGACTCCAGGTCGGCCAGGGCCCGGGCGAACCACTCCCGCTGGGCCCGGTCTTCCGCGGCGGTCAGCCCGCCGAAATTGCCGTCCAGCAGGAGGAAACCGACGTCCCCGGCCCGGAAGGACCGCCACTTCCGCTTCTCCAGGAACGGGAACCGGGCGAAATAGTGGCGGAAGGCCAGCACATCGAGGCCGTAGTACTCGTGGTTGCCCACCACCGGGACCAGCGGGATCCCGGCGACGCGCAGCGGCCGGAACACGCGGTCGAAGTGCCGCCAGTGGGCGCCGGACTGGCCTCGGGCAGTGAGGTCCCCGAGGTGGAGCAAAAATCCCGGGGCCCGCCGGGCGATCTCGGCCACGAGGGGGGGCGTGGCGGAGACGTTGCGTTCCCGCCAGAACTCGAACCAGGTGGTTTTCTGGGTGTCTCCGACCAGGATGCACAAGGGGTCGAACCCTTCCCGGCCCGCGACGGTACCGGCGTAAGACGGCGCCTTTCCGCCGGCGGAAGGCCCTGGGGTCTGGGTCTTGTGAGGGGACGTCTTCACGATCAGGTGTCCTGCAAGGAAACTGCCGGGGCCGGAACCCGCCCCGGGCAGGGCTATTCTATATGGCTTCAACACGGGGTTTCAACCGTTTCATCGCCGAAGTTCGTTCGCCGACGTTTGTACGCCCCGTCCCGGGGCGGACACTCCCCCACCGGCTGCGCGTCGTACCCCCCCGTGCGCTCTCGGCCTCGTTTCACCCGCGCCGGGACGGCGCGTGCGAACGGGGAAGTTCGTACGCCCCGTCCCGGGGCGGACACTCTTCCACCGGCTGCGCGTCGTAGCCCCCCCGTGCGCTCTCGGCCTCGTTTCACCCGCGCCGGGACGGCGCGTGCGAACAGGGAAGTTCGTACGCCCCGTCCCGGGGCGGACACTCTTCCACCGGCTGCGCGTCGTACCCCCCCGTGCGCTCACGGCCTCGTTTCACCCGCGCCGGGACGGCGCGTGCGAACGGGGAAGTTCGTACGCCCCGTCCCGGGGCGGACACTCCCCCACCGGCTGCGCGTCGTACCCCCCCGTGCGCTCTCGGCCTCGTTTCACCCGCGCCGGGACGGCGCGTGCGAACGGGGAAGTTCGTACGCCCCGTCCC
>JAGNHB010000014.1:0-19949 GCA_018001935.1 Acidobacteriota bacterium | reverse complement strand
GGGGCGGACACTCTTCCACCGGCTGCGCGTCGTACCCCCCCGTGCGCTCTCGCCCTCGTTTCACCCGCGCCGGGACGGCGCGTGCGAACGGGGAAGTTCGTACGCCCCGTCCCGGGGCGGACACTCCCCCACCGGCTGCGCGTCGTAGCCCCCCGTGCGCTCTCGGCCTCGTTTCACCCGCGCCGGGACGGCGCGTGCGAACGGGGAAGTTCGTACGCCCCGTCCCGGGGCGGACACTCCCCCACCGGTTGCGCGTCGTAGCCCCCCCGTGCGCTCACGGCCTCGTTTCACCCGCGCCGGGACGGCGCGTGCGAACGGGGAAGTTCGTACGCCCCGTCCCGGGGCGGACACTCCCCCACCGGCTGCGCGTCGTACCCCCCCGCGCGCTCACGGGCTCGTTTCACCCGCGCCGGGACGGCGCGTGCGAACAGGGGCCAACACATTCAGCTTGAAAACCCAAGAATTCCGTTGACACGTCCCCCGGGGCGGACCATAATTTTTTCGACACCCGGTGGAATGAACCGCCCGGACTCCCGCTTCCGGAGGCTTCGATGTTTGGCATCCAACGCGCCGCTCGCCGCACCGCCGTGGCGGTGGCCCTCCTGCTGGCCCTGGCCGTCCTTTCCGCCGTTGCGGTCGCCGGGGACGACCCCGCTGCCGGGGGCAAACCGCTCTCCACGGTCCTCGACAAGAAGTTCGAGGCCCTCGACCACCGCCTGGACCAACTGGAGAAGGCCATCGACGACATTCTCTGGTTCCAGCGGGTCGGCGACGTCGCCTTCGTGGACAAGATCTTCATCACGGGCCCCCCTCCCGCCGTCGTCAAGAACCCCACGGCCACGGGCGCGAAGAACCCGGTCAAGTTCTGGTCCTACGTCTTCGTCCCCCGCGCGCTCGACCGATCGAGAAAACACCCGCTGATCGTGCTCCCCCACGGCGGGGTCCACGCCAATTTCACCACCTACCACACGCACATCGTCCGCGAGATGGTGTCCCAGGGTTACGTGGTGGTCGCTCCCGAGTACCGGGGCAGCACGGGTTACGGCGAGGCGTTCTACAAGCGCATCGACTACGGGGGACTGGAGAACGAGGACGTCCATGCCGCGCGGAACCACGTGGTGGAGAACTACGGCTTCGTGGACCCCGCCCGGGTCGGGATCGTCGGGTGGAGCCACGGCGGGATGATCGCCCTGATGACGGTCTTCGAGCACCCGAAGGACTACCAGGTCGCCTTCGCCGGGGTTCCCGTGAGCGACCTGATCACCCGGATGGGTTACTACGACGACGAGTACCGGGGGCTCTTCTCCGCGGAGTACCACCTGGGGAAGACGCCCCAGGAAAACGTGGAGGAGTACCGGAAGCGCTCCCCGGCCTGGAACGCCGCCCGGCTCGCCACCCCGCTCCTGATCCACACCAACACCAACGACGACGACGTGTTCGTCCTGGAGGTCGAGCAACTCATCCGGGCGCTCAAGGCCGAGTCCAGGGCGTTCGAGTACGAGATCTACAAGGACGTGCCGGGCGGGCACAGCTTCGACCGGATCGACACCCGGAAGGCCCGGGAGATCCGGGTGAAGATCTACCGGTTCCTGGCCCGGTACCTCTCCCCGCCGGCCCCGGTGACGACGCTGGAGGACATGGATCGGGCCGGCTATCGCTGACGCCCGCGCGGGCTGCTTTGACCTCGCAATCGACGGGAGGTGACATGAAGACGGTTTTTCTGCTTCGGCACGCGAAATCGAGCTGGGACGACCCGTCCCTCGACGACCACGACCGCCCCCTGGCCGGCCGCGGCCTCAAGGATGCCCCCAGGATGGGGAACGCCTTTCGGAAGCGCGAGATATCACCGGACCGCCTGCTCTGCTCCACGGCGCTGCGGGCCCGCCAGACCGCGGACCTCTTCCGCGAGGGGGCCCGGATCTGGGACCTCCCCGTTTTCGACGGGAGGCTCTACGGAGCTTCCGTCTCCGACGTCCTGGAAATCGTGCAGGGTTTTCCCGACGACACGAAGCGGGTCCTGCTCGTCGGGCACAACCCCACTTTCGAGGACGTGATTCAAGTCCTGACCCGCACGGTTCACCCCATGCCCACCGCCGCCCTGGCCTGCATCGATTTCGAGGTCGAGCGGTGGAAACAGGCCCTTCCCGGCACCGGCCGCCTGCGGTGGCTCCTCACTCCGAAAAAGGTGGACGCCTGACATGAGCGCCAAGATCCTCGTCGTGGAAGACAACCCCCAGAACCGGCTCCTGGTGGCCGATCTCCTGCGCTGGCACGGTTACGAGGTGCTGGAAGCCCGGGACGGCGAAGAGGGCATCCGCCTGGCGCGGGAGCACCTGCCCAACCTGATCCTGATGGACATCCAGATGCCCCTGCTCAGCGGCCTGGAAGCCGCCCGGACGCTGCGGTCCGACCCCCTCACGGCCCACATCAAGATCGTGGCCGTGACGTCCATGGCCATGAAAGGGGACCGGGAGAAGATCGTGGAGGTCGGGCTGGACGACTACATCCCCAAGCCCGTGGACACCCGGCGCCTCCCCGTCCTGATCCGGGAAGTCCTGGAGCGCTGAACCATGAAGACCCGCCGCGTTATCGCCCTCCTCGTTGCGCTGGCGGCCGCGCCGGCGGTCCTCGGGCTCAACCCCGCCATCCCCGTGACACAGTACACCTGCCGGAAGTGGACGCTCAACGAGGGGCTGCCCCAGAGTTCGGTGCAGGCCATCCACCAGACCCCGGACGGCTACCTCTGGATCGGCACCCAGGAGGGCCTGGCGCGCTTCGACGGGATCCACTTCACCGTCTACGACACGGTGAACACCCCCGAGATGTCCAACGACCACATCCTGGCCATGGAGTACACCCGGGACGGGACCCTCTGGATCGGCACCTACAGCGGGGGCGCCCTGGCCTACCGCAACGGGGTGTTCCGCGCCTACACCATGGCGGACGGCCTGCCCGACAACATCATCTACGCCATCCGTCAGACCCGGAACGGGGACCTCTGGTTCGGGACCAACGGCCAGGGGCTGGGACTCCTGCGCAACGGCCGGTTCCAGACCTTCACCGTCCGGAACGGGCTTCCCGCCAACACCGTCCGGTCGCTCAGCGAATCCGACGACGGCACCCTCTGGGTGGGCACCGACGCCGGGCTCTGTTTCTTCCGCAACAACGCCTTCCACCGGGTCTCTCTCCCGGGGCCGGAGCCGCCCCTGGTCCAGGCCGTGGAAACCACCTCGGACGGGGGCATCTGGGTCGGGACCGCCGAGCACGGTCTTTTCCGCGTCATGAAAGGTTCCACGGAGCACTGGGACACCGCCGGAGGGCTCCCCCACAACAACATCCAGGCCCTTTTCGAGGACGCGAAGGGCGTCCTGTGGGTCGGGACCTTCGGGTCGGGGATCTGCCGGTTCCGAAACGGCGCCTTCGACGTGTTCCAGACCCACAACGGCCTCTCGGAGAACTTCACGCGCTCCATCGGCCAGGATGCCGAGGGCAACCTCTGGATCGGTACCCAGGGCGGAGGCATCAACCAGCTCCGGGACGGGAAATTCCTCAGCCTGTCCATGCAGGAGGGCCTGTCGGACGACATCGTCTGGAGCGTCCTGGAAGACCGGGACGGGTCCATCTGGATCGGGACCCGGAGCGGGGGGCTCAACCACTTCAAGAACGGCGCCGTCACGACGCTTCGTCAGTCCAGCGGGCTGGCCAGCGACACCGTCTGGGGCATGACCATGTCCCGGGACGGCGCGCTCTGGATCGGCACCGGGGGCGGGGGCCTCAACCGCCTCAAGGACGGGAAACTCTCCCTGTACACCACCCGTGACGGCCTGTCCAACAACAACATCCGGTCCATCATCGAGGACCGCCACGGCACGCTGTGGATCGGGACCGAGGGCGGCGGCCTCAACGTCTTCCGGGACGGCGCCTTCAAGGCGTACACGGAAGCCGACGGCCTGGCCCACAACCAGGTGCGCTGCCTCCTGGAAGACCGGGACGGAGCCATCTGGGCCGGGACGGCGCGCGGCCTCAGCCGGCTCGAGGGCGGGCGGATCCGGACCTGGCGCGCCGCGCAGGGCCTGTCCAGCGAAGTCATCATGTCGCTCTACCAGGACGCGGACGGGACCCTCTGGGCGGGGACCGCGGGAGGGGGGCTCAACCGCGTCAAGGACGGGCGGGTCTTCCCCATCACCTCCCGGGACGGCATGTACGACGAGGTGGTCTACTGCATCCTGGAGGACCGGCTGGGCTGGTTCTGGATGAGCTGCAACAAGGGGATCTTCCGCGTCCGCCGGCAGGAACTCAACGACCTCGCCGAGGGGCGGATCCGGTACATCACCTGCGAGCACTACACCGACGCCGACGGGATGCGTTCCCGGGAGTGCAACGGCGGCCGCCAGCCCGTGGGCGCCCGCACCCGCGACGGGCGGCTCTGGTTCGCCACCATCCGGGGCGTGGTCAGCGTCGACCCCCAGCACATGCCCATCAACCACATCCCGCCCCCCGTGCACATCGAAACCTTCGCCGTGGACGACGTCGCCCGCCCCATCGGGTCCGCCCTGGACCTGGGCACGGGGCCGCGCCGCTTCGAGTTCACCTACTCCGCCGCCTGCTTCACCGCGCCGGAGAAAGTCCGTTTCCGCTACGTCCTGGAGGGCTTCGACCGGGACTGGATCGACGCCGGGCCCCGCCGGACCGCCTACTACACCAACCTCCCCCCCGGGCGCTACACCTTCCGGGTCCAGGCCTGCAACAACGACGGGATCTGGAACAACGTCGGCGCCCGGACCGGCTTCACCATCCCCCCCCACTTCTACCAGACGGTCTGGTTCTACGTCGGGTGCGCCGTGGTGGTGGTGGCGCTGGCCTGGGCCGGGTACCGGGTGCGGATCCGTCAGATCCGGAAACGGGAGCGGGAACTCGAGGCCCTGGTGGAGAACCGGACCCGAGACCTCGAACTGCGCACCCTGGACCTGGAGGACCGGACCCGGGACCTCGAGGTGGCCCGCCGCCAGGCGGACTCGGCCCGAATCCACGCCGAGGCCGCCAGTTTGGCCAAGTCCGAGTTCCTCTCCAACATGAGCCACGAACTGCGGACGCCGCTGAACTCCATCATCGGCTTTTCCGAGATCCTCCAGGACGAACTCTACGGGCCCCTCAACGACAAGCAGAAGGAGTACGTGGACTGCGTGACCTCCAGCGGTCGCCACCTGCTGAGCCTGATCAACGATATCCTGGACCTCTCCAAGATCGAGTCCGGGAAGATGGACCTCCAGCTGGACCGGTTCCCCCTCCGTCACACGGTGGAGGCCTCGCTGTCGCTGGTCTCCGAGCGGGCCGCCCGTCACGCCCTGAGCCTGACCCTCAACTTCGACCTCGGGGCCGACGACTTCATGATCGAGGCGGACGAGCGGAAGCTCAAGCAGATCCTGTTCAACCTCCTGAGCAACGCCGTGAAGTTCACCCCCGACGGCGGGGCGGTGACGGTGGCCGTCTCCCACGCCGACGGCGTCGGGCCGACCGGGAGCCTGGCCCCCCGCGTCCGGATCGCCGTCGCGGACACCGGCATCGGCATCTCGCCCGAGGACATGGGCAAGCTCTTCACCGAGTTCACCCAGCTGGAGTCCCCCTTCACGAAGAAGTTCGAGGGGACCGGGCTGGGGCTGGCGCTCTCGAAGAAACTGGTCGAGATCCACGGCGGGACCATCTCCGCCGAGAGCCGCTTCGGCACGGGGAGCGTCTTCACCTTCGAGATCCCCGTCCGGCAGGAAAACCGACCCTGACCCAAGTACGCCGGCCGAGCCGAGGCCGGCGATCGGGCGGTGACGGAAGTCCCCGTACCGGCTCCCAACGCACGCGACCCCCTCCCGAAACCTTCTCAACGGCCAAACGACAACGCGCGCCTCGGCTCGGCGCGCGTACGACGGGGTACGCCGGCCGAGCCGAGGCCGGCGACCGGGCGGTGACGGAAGTCCCCGTACCGGCTCCCAGCACACACGACCCCCTCCCACTACCTTCTCAACGGCCCTACGATGACGCGCGCCTCGGCTCGGCGCGCGTACGACGGGGTACGCCGGCCGAGCCGAGGCCGGCGACCGGGCGGTGACGGAAGCCGCCGTACCGGCTCCCAACTCACGCGACCCTTTCCCGCAACCTTCTCAACGGCCCAACGACAACGCGCGCCTCGGCTCGGCGCGCGTACGACGGGGTACGCCGGCCGAGCCGAGGCCGGCGACCGGGCGATGACGGAAGCCGCCGTACCGGCTCCCAACGCACGCGACCCTTTCCCGCAAACTTCTCAACGGCCCTACGATGACGCGCGCCTCGGCTCGGCGCGCGTACTCCAGGGTACGCCGGCCGAGCCGAGGCCGGCGACCGGGCGGTGACGGAAGTCCCCGTACCGGCTCCCAACGCACGCGACCCTTTCCCGCAACCTTCTCAACGGCCCTACGATAACGCGCGCCTCGGCTCGGCGCGCGTACGACGGGGTACGCCGGCCGAGCCGAGGCCGGCGATCGGGCGGTGACGGAAGTCCCCGTACCGGCTCCCAATGCACACGACCCTTTCCCGCAAACTTCTCAACGGCCCTACGATGACGCGCGCCTCGGCTCGGCGCGCGTACGACGGGGTACGCCGGCCGAGCCGAGGCCGGCGACCGGGCGGTGACGGAAGTCCCCGTACCGGCTCCCAATGCACACGACCCTTTCCCGCTACCTTCTCAACGGCCCTACGATAACGCGCGCCTCGGCTCGGCGCGCGTACGCCCGGGGTACGCCGGCCGAGCCGAGGCCGGCGACCGGGCGGTGACGGAAGCCGCCGTACCGGCTCCCAATGCACACGACCCCCTCCCACTACCTTCTCAACGGCCCTACGATGACGCGCGCCTCGGCTCGGCGCGCGTACGGGTCAAGCGAGGAGAAGCTCCGCCACGGCGGGGGTGGGGCGGAAGTGGAGGTCGAAGGCGGGGACCGCGGCCAGCAGTTCGTCGAGGAATGCCAGTTGCGGGACGATCAGCTCCCGGCTGAACCACGGCACGGACACCACCGGCATGAGCCTTTCCATCGCCTCGCCCGGCGTCAGCGGTACGAGGCGGTCCTCCGAACTCTTGCAGAGGAAGAAGAGCCGACGTAACGGCGTCCAGGCGTTCAGGGCGATGCCGGCCTCCCCGGGCCACGGCGTCCCGTACATCCGGAAACCCCCATCGATCTTACGGATGACGACCCGGTCGTCGCTCAGTGCCCGGACCCCCTTCCGTCCCGCCAACTGCCGGGTCAGGGTGCTCTTGCCCGCCCCGGACCGGCCCGCGAACACGCAGCCGCCCCGGTTCGTCCCCACCCCGGCGGCGTGCACGATCACGCCCCCCCGCGTCGCCAGGTACAGCATGATCAGGATCTGGTCCAGGGGGTAGCAGAAGGGGTCTTCCACCCGGCTTCCCGCCTCCTCCTCGGTGATCATCCCCTTCCCGCAGTGAAGCGTGACCCGGTCGCAGCCGGGGGAGATCCGGGCCAGCCACGCCGGTTCCGGCCGCCCAGGCAGGTGGTTGGCCAGCCAGTACTCGTCCCCGTTCAGGTAGAGCGTCCAGGAATCCCCGCAGCCGAAGAGCGGGCAAAGACCTTCCGTCGAGGGCAATGTCCCCCGGACGAACTCCACGACCATCTCGGGAAAGGGGCCCCGGCCCGGGCCGGTCCGGGCCGCCCCCTGCCCCGGGCCAGGGAGGGCGAGAAAGGTCCGGACCGGCTGTGTGGGGGAATAATGGAGGCCGAGTCCCGGCGGGCAGCGGAGGGGAATCCGGATTCCGGCGATGTTGAGAACGTGTTTCGGGATCGCGGGCAAAGCGCCGTCCTGTTCCACTTCCACCTCAAGACCGTAAAACACCGGAGCCGATCAACCCGGCAGGGCCACTTCTTCCACCAGGCCCTCCGTCAGCAGTTCCTGGATGAAGTCGCGCGTGTCCGCGGCGGCCTGATCCGGCGCGATCCCAAAGCGGTCCGCCAAGACCGCGGCAATGGTCCCGAGTTCGGTCCGCCCGTCCAGTTTGTCCCAGATCACCTCGGCGCCGGGGTTGAGCACGAACAGCTTCTGCAGGAGGACCACGTCCCCCCGGAGAGGCACCAGGAGCGTTTCCCCGGCAATCCGACGGATGACCGTCTCGCCTTTTTTCCGGAAGATGACTGTGGATGATCGAGTGCCGGACATGATTTTTCCCTCTCGGAGATCAGGAAGGCCAGGGACGGCCCTCGGAGCGAATCCCGTCGGGATCAGGAGCCGTTGTCACTGCAGGGCACATTGAAACATTGAGGCTGGCCCGCCGCACGTATCGAGGAAGATTTGCATCCCAACGCCAGCACTTCCTCCGCCACCAGGCGGATCACCCTCAGGCGGGGTTTTTCATACTCCCGGCGATTCGATTCGGCTGGGGCCAGGTCTTTCGTGGTCTCCTTCATCTGGTTTTCTCCTCCGCCCACGGCCGGATTCGCTCCCAGCGCTCCCGGCCCATGGCGCAAATATAGTCTGAACAAGTGTCCTCGGCGCCGGTTTCCAGGCCGAAGAAGGCGGGGCAATACCCGCACAGGACGTTCATCCGGCATTCCCGGCAGCGAAAACCCGCCGGGGTTTTCCACTCGCGCAGGCGCCCCGTGATTTCGAGCCACCCGGTCCCGAAATCGCCCCGGGTCAGGTCGAAAGCCGGGTCGCGTGCCATCAGGCAAGGCTGAAGACGGCCCTCCGCGCTGACGTGGAACAGGGTCATCCCGGCGCCGCAGCTGTAGAGGTTTTCCGCCACCACCGCCCCTTCGTGGCGCTTGAGGTAATCCAGGTACTCGTGAAGCCGTTCCGGGCCGGTGAATTCCAGTTCCACGGCCGCTTCGGGCGGGACCCGCAGCGCGAGCGGGGCCCGGTCGCCGTCGAGGCGGGGGAAGACGGCGGCGTCGAAGCGGAAGGGGGCGTTCAGTTCCTCGGCCAACGCTTTCATGGCGGCGAATTCGTGCCGGTTCGTGGTGAGCAGCACCGTTTTCAGGCGGAGGGGGAGGCCCGCCTCCACCAGCGCGCGGACCCCGGCCATGCAACGATCGAAGGAGCCCGGGACCCGGGTCACCGCCTCGTAGACGGCCGCCGTGGCGCCGTAGAGGCTGATCTCGACGGTGTGCGGCGGCAGGTCCCGCCACAGGTCGAGGATCGAGTCATCGACCCGGTTCCCGTTGGTGAAGACCGTGACCACCAGGCCGTTCCCCTTCGCATGGCGGTAGAGCGCCGGGAAGTCCGGGTGGAGGAGGGGCTCGCCGCCGGTCAGGAGCAGGTAGAGGCAGCCGGCGGCGGTGATCTCGTCCAGCAGTTCGTGCCAGCGGCGCGTGGGCAGTTCGGGCTTGTGGCCGAGGCCGCCCGCGGCGCGGTCGCCGACGTAGCAGTGGGTACAGCGCAGGTCGCACCGTCGGGTCAGCTCCAGGCCTCCGGAGAGCGGCACACGGAGATGCGTGGTCAACCGGCTGAACCAGTTCAGGTACTCCACGGTGGTGAGATCGCCGGTCTTCATCGCTTCCAGGGACCTCTCAATGGAGCTTCATCGCCGGGTCGCCCAGCAGCACGAAGACATCCAGCAGGCCTGTCGCCATGGGACCGCCTTCGAAGGACGCCATGGCCCGTTGGACCGCGTCGCCCAGGGTCGTTACGGCGGGTTCGGAGAGAACCCGGTAGAACCCCGTGTTCAATCGCACCGCGAGGTCGTTCTCGGACATCCCCGACGGCGCCCACACGGCCGCCGCCCCACCGTCGGGGTGCCGCACCAGCGCCGCCCCGAGCGCTTCGAAGCCGGGGATGGCGAAATGCCCCGCCATGCACGTCACGGCCGTCACGATCGGCGGGGTCGCCACGTTGCTCATCCCCGGCACGTCGTCGAGGGTCAGCAGCCCTTCCTGCGCCAGTTGGACCACCCCGCCGTGCCCGACGTAACCCACCAGGAACGCCCCGCCGTCGAAGCCGGCCAGGACGCGGTTCCGGGCCTCGCCGACGGGGAGCGCCGAGAGGTAGATCTTGTCTACCGCAAAACCGGCGGGCAACTGCGCCGCGAGCAGGTCGCCGCCGGCCGGGAAGTCGCCGGCCTCGTCCGGGTTGTCCGCCAGCATCAGCGCCCGCTGGCGCCAGGGGCTGTTGGCGCCCGCCTCGAAGGCCGCGATCTTCGCCCGGCAGGCGTCCAGCCCCGCGGCGCTGTTCACCGGGAGCCGCCCGATGGCCAGGTCCGGCCGGTGGTCGCCGTCCAGGTCGGCATAGGCGGTGTCGGACGGGACCAGGCCGTGAGCCGTCCCCGCCATCAGGGGCGGCACCCAGTTGCCGCCGTAACCCTGATAGTTCTGGTAATCGAAGCTGCCGGACCCCGCCAGGAGCACGTAGCGGGGCGGGCGGGACCACTTCGCCCGGGCCCAGGCCAGGAAGTCCCGGATCGCCGCCGGGTCGTAGCCACTGAAGGCGAACTCGTCCATGATCTGCTCCACGGACACCACCATGGCCTCGAGCCCTTGACCCTGCCGGTAGTCCGCCAGGGCCTGGGCGGAGGTCCGCCACGCCTCCGGGCAGATCACCAGGTAGTCGGCGGCGTTGCCGCTCCCCTTCAGCACCGCCGGCGGGACGGCGCCCAGGGCCGGCGGCGCCAGGACCGACGGACCCGCCAGGGCCAGGTAGTCCGCTTGCGGGGAAACCGGCACGAAGCTGACCCGGAAGCGGCCGCGGGCCGGTTCGTCCACCGTGATCCCCGTGAGCCGTTTGGGCCGCAGGGGGTCGGACAGGTCCAGCACCTCGACGCCGGCCCCCGAGAAGCCGCTCACGCTCACCCGCTCGTGCCCGTCACCCCTCACCACCAGGACGTCGTCCACCGCCTGGTAGAGGCGCGGGTAGCCCAATTCAAACCCGTTCAGGTAGACAATGCTGTAGGGCTGGCCCGCGTCGAGACGGGCCGTGAGGGTCAGCACATTGCCCTCGGGCAGGACCTGGGAGGGTTTCACGGGGAACCGCAGTTCGTATTCCCGCCTCCCCGTCCAGTTCACCGAACCGACGTCCACCCCGTTCAACTCCACCGTCACGTGATGCCCGGTGTCCGTGCCGCCGAGGAGCCGGACCGCCAGCCACGCGGCGCCGGAATCGGCCACCCCCGGTGACGGCAGCGGGTAGGACCGGCTCCCCAGCGAGGGGTTGCCGGCAATCAGGTAATCCCAGAACCAGTAGTCGGCCGCCGGGTCGCTGAAGAGCGATGTGATGGGCCACTGTTCAACTTCCCGTCGAATCGTGTCGGCAAAGGTCTGCTCGGCCGGCGCCGGCGCGGGGCTGCCGCCGTCCACCGTCTCCATCCTCAGCCCGTATCCCGGTTCGAGGATGTAGACGTTTTCACGGGTGAAAAGGCTGTCCGCGGCCGTGCCGTAGAAATAGAGGCCGGCGCCGCCCCCGGCTTCCAGGGTGGCCACGTCCCGCCCCCCGAGGCTCAGTCGCAGCGCGTTTCGCTGGATCAGCCTGACCGTCTTCTGCGTCGTCAGCCCGAGATAGGGGGCGAGGTCCGCCGCGTCCAGGTAGTGGAGCCCGTCCGCCACCACGGTGATCTTCACCTTCCCGATCTTCGACGGGTCCAGGGCCGTGGGGGCCGGGGCCGCGGAAAGGTCGCCGGCCTCGGGAACCGCCGCCGCCGGCCGCGCCTGACGCTCGTAGCCGTCGGCGGGAAGCGCGCCGGGGGCCATCCCGACCTTCGACGGCTCGACCCGCACGGTGAACGGCCCGTAAGTCCGCTCCCGGCCGCCGGACTCCACCTCCACCAGGAGGTAGTCGAGGGTCCGGCCCGGCCTGGCGCCCGCGTCCACGAAGCGGTAGGTCCCGCCCTGCGGCGCCGTCAGCAGCCCCGGCAGCAGGCCCGTCCCGAGCCGCTTGAAGTGGCCGGACCCCTCGTCCCTCCGGGAGAGGTAGAAGCCGACGGTGCCGTTCTCGGCGGCGGTTTCCCACTCCACCACCACCCGGCCGCCGGCCGCGTACGCCCGGAAGGACGACACCAGCACGACGGTGGGCGTCGGCGTGATCCGGTAGCCGAAGTCGATGCCGGTCTGGTTTCCGGAGCTCAGGTCCGCCCGCTCGTAGCCGTTGAACGAACCGGCGGTCCCCTCCGTCTCCTCGTAGGTTGTGTTGTAGCCGCTCAGGACCCCGTTCTGGTCGGTGGGCCGCACGAAGTACACCCCGCCGGCCAGGTTTTCGAAGCTGTACGCCCCCGAGGCGTCCGTCGATCGGGTCGTGTTGAGGGTGTCCCCCGTCCCCGGCTCGAAGACGTTGTCGCCGTCGTCCAGCCAGAGTTCCACGGTCACGTTGCCGAGGCCGGTCTCGCCGCCGTCGAGGACGCCATCCGCGTCGGTGTCGTTCCAGAGGGTCCCGGAAACGGTGCGGGACGTCGCCGCCCGGTACCCGAAGTCGGCCGTCAGCACGGACCCGCCGGCGCTCACCGTCACCGCCCGCTGGGTGCCGGCCGCGGCGGGGTCGCTGTCGGCGTTGGCGCCCGTCCCGGTGTAGGTGTAGCCGCTGGGCACGGTGGGGATGCTGACGAGGTAGTTGCCGTTGGCCAGGCCGGTGAAGAGGTAGTTGCCGTTGCCGTCCGTGACCAGGGTCGCCAGGATGGCGTCCGTCCCGTCGATCACGCCCAGGGTCCCGGCGTCGCTGTAGAGCCGCACCGTCACGCCGCCGAAGCCCGACTCGCCCGCGTCCTGGGCCTGGTTGTTGTTGGCGTCGTTGTAAACGGTGTCGCCGATGCTGCGGGCCTGGTTGTAGCCGAAGTGGGGGGCGCTGGTGTAGTCCGTGTTGCCGCCCAGCGTCCCGGGCATCTGCCAGGAACCGGCCAGGGCCCCGGCGGTGGTCCCGTAGTACCCGCTCAGGACGTTGGCCTGGTCGGTGATGCGGAAACTGTAGCGAACTCCCCCGCGAACGCCCGAGAACTGGAAATTGCCGTTGGAACCGGTGACGGCGGTGCCGACGACGTTGAGGCTGGCGTCCAGCAGGTCCACCGTGACGCCGCCCAGACCGGGCTCGCCCGGGTCCTGGGTGCCGTCGCCGTCCGCGTCGAACCACACCCGGTCCGTGACGGTGTAGGCGCCCGTGAGGTTCCGGTAACCGAAATCCACCCCCAGGTAAACGTCCCCAGCGTCGACGTCGAGCACCTTGATCATGGCGCCGACGGTGGGGGAATAACCGGTCAGGGGCGCCTGCCCGTCGTACACGTAGACGAAGTAGTCTTCCGTGCCGGAGGCGCTCAGCCCCGTGAAGAGGTAATTCCCCGCCGCGTCGGTCACCGCGGTGGCCGCCAGGGTGTCCAGGCCGGGGTTGAAGACCCCGTCCCCGTCGTCCCGGTACGCCTGCACGGTGACGCCGCCCAGGCCCGGCTCGCCCGGGTCCCGGGCCTGGTCGCCGTCCGCGTCGCTCCAGACCAGGTCGCCGATGGTGACCGTTCCCGCGGCCGGCCGGTAACCGAGGTCGGCGTCGAGGTACTCGGGGTGCCCGCTGTATTCGATCTTCACATCGTCCACGTAGAAGAAGTCATCTGCTTCGGCGTAACCGGCGGCGACCCGGAAGCGGAGGGTGGCGTTCTGGGTGGCGGAGAGGTAGGCGCTGATGTCGTAGCTGGAGGTGCCGTCGGCGACCGTGCCGGTGAACGTGGCCAGGGTGGTGTAGGACCCGCCGGTGTTGCGGATTTCCAGGACGATCGAGTCGCCGGCTTCCACGCCGGTCGTGCGGCGGTCAAAGCTCAGCGTGGCGGAAGCCGACCCGGCCGGGATGGCGAAGGACCGCTGGATGTTGTTGGCCGTGCCGCCGGTGTCGGCGTTGAGGCGCAGTTCGCCCCCGGTCACCCGGATTTCCCCGCCGGTGGCCCCGCCGCCGGTGAGGTCCGTCTCCGACCACCCCTCCAGGCGCCAGTCCAGCGTCCCGTCGCTGTTGCCGTAACTCGCTGTCGTGAACGTGTCCAGGTAGTTCCCCGAGGGCATCAGGCCGAAGGCATTCGACCGGTTGTCGCTGCGCCCGGCGGGCGCGCTCTGGGTCAGGCCGGACGGCAGCCCTCCGGTGACCTGCACGTAGTAGCCCAGGGCCGGCGCCACGTTGTCGAAGCGGTAGCGCCCCAAGCTGTCGGTGACGGTGCTCATCCGCGTCGCCCCGTACTGGTCCTTCAGGGTCACCTCGACCCCGGGCAGGCCGGGCTCGCCCACGTCGTAGGCGCCGTCCCGGTCGGTGTCCAGCCACACCAGGTCGCCCACGCTGCCGCTGCCCTGGTCCGGGTGGACCACCGGGTCGGTGACGGAGGCCGAGACCGGCGTGCGGATCTGCGTGCAGGTGGTGGAGGCCGTGTTGGTCAGGGTGGTGATGTCGGTGCCCAGGGGGTCATCGACGGTGGCCCGGAAGGTCACTCTGAGGATCCGGCCGGTGAGCAGGGAATAAGCGTCGCCGGCCGTCACGAAGTTCGGCGGATCGTCGGCCGCGCTGGTGGTCCAAGCGGTGTAGGTAATATCCACGTTGTCGATGCTGAAGCTCTCGCCGGCCACGCTGAAGCCGTTCGTGACCCGGAACCGGATGGTGGTGGCGGCCGACGTGTAATCCACCGGGGAGACGAGGTTGTAAGACTTGGTCCCGCTCCCGGCAGGTCCGTCCAGGGTCTCCAGCGCGGTGAAACTGGTCCCGTTCGTGGAAACCTCCACCACCAGGGTGTCGCCAGCCTCGAGGTTGGCGGCGGTGTAGCTGAAGCTCAGCGTGGCGCTCGGCGTCCCGACAAGGTTGGCCGTGCGGGCGATCCGCGCGCCGGCCGCGTTGGGGAGTGAGTTGTCGATGCTGACGTTGTCGATTATAGCTTGGTCATCGGTGATACTGCTCCATCGTTGGGGAGCTCGAAACCGAATCGTGAGGGTATTGTTGCTGCTTAGGGCGACGGTTAAAGGGAGGGCGCTCCCACTCCACCCGCTCCCGCCATCCAGCGTCCCGATGACGACCCAGCCGTTGCTGTCCAGTTGGTATTCGGCCACCATTGTCTCGCCCGCATCGATTCCATTGTCTGTTAGAGTGAAATTGATAGTGGCGCTGGATGCACCCGTGACGGTCGCCGTACGGCTGATCGATCGGCCTGCAGTCCCACGCTGTCTGAAAAGAGTATACCCACCAGTGACAAGGATAGTGCCATCAACGGCAGAATTGTTGTCACTAGTTTCCGTCCAATCACTGTTCCAGGTATCTGTACCATCACTGCCCGCGTAACTGCCGGCAGTGCCGAAGTTGTCCGCCACGTTGGAGGCCAGGTAACGGAACTGCAACTGGCCGCCGGTGATCCACACGAGGCCACCGGTCGCTCCGCTGTTGTCGAGACGCCCCCAGGGGTCCGTCTCCGTCCAGTTCCCGGACCAGGTGGCGGACCCGTCGTTGCGGTTATAGGCGGCCGTCCCGAACTGATCCCGGACATTGGCCGAGGTCGCGCCCGACAAATGCGCCTGGGCGCTGCCTGCCACGTAGGTCACCCCCGGCGGCAGCACGTCGCTGACGGCCACGTTGGTGAGGGTGGTGGCGTTGGGGTTGGAGACCGTCACCGTGTAGGTGATGGTGTCCCCCGGGTAGGCGGCGGTGGCGACGTCGGAGGTCTTGGCGATGGCGATGGCGCTGGCGGTGTAGGTGTTGTAGACCGAGTCCCGGGCCGTGAAGGTCTGGGTCACCGACGGGTCGCCCACGGTGCGGTCGCCCACGGCCTCCACCGGGCTCCGGGTCACCAGGCCCTCGGCGTGGGCCGCGGTGGTGCGCACGTAGTACTCGATGGTGAGGGTCTGGTGGGGGGCCATGTTCACCGTCGAGCCGAACTGGGCGGCGCCCCAGGTCAGGGTGGAGCCGCTGACCCCCGGCGCGACGCTCGCGGTGCTCCCGTCGGGGTAGGTGACCACGGGGTCGGTGCAGGCGGGGGTGGTACCGCTGGAGCAGAGGGCCCAGCCCGTGGCCAGCGTGTCGATCACCCGGAGGTTCTCCACGTCGTACTCATCCGTGCTGACCACGATGGTGTACTTGGCGGTCTGCCCCGTCCCGGTGCCGACCAGGATCGGGTTCGTGGTCTTCTCCACAGAGAGCACCAGGTCCACGAAGTCGATGCCGGGGACCAGATCGCCGCCGGTGTCGATGGCCGGGTTGCCGGTGACCGCCGTGTCCGGGTTCTGGCCGTAGACCACGGCGATGGGCCCGGTGGCCCAGACGTTGGCCTGGGAGAGGTCGCCGTCGGCGGTGTCGTAGACGTACTGGCTGGTCAGGCGGTTGAGGTCGTAGGTGAACTCCGCCGTGCCGTCGCGGTTGGTGTCGATGAAGACCCGGGTGTTGTCCTGCACCGCGGTGATGAAGAGGCCGGAGTCGTCGTAGTTGGCGGCGGGGATCGGCGTGGCGTAGGCCCCGGGGGCCCAGCCGACGTTGTACTCGTCGGTGAGCAGCGTGGCCGGCACCAGGGAGTAGGACCAGTCGTAGACCTGCCCCCCCCGGTCGATGCCGGAGATGCCCCAGAAGATGTCGCTGCCCTTGAAGTAGACCGCGGACCCCGCGGGCGGGTAGGCGCCGGTCTCGTTGTAGAAGGACACCGTCTGGTTGGCCGGGACCGTCAGGGTGCCCGAACCGGACGTGGAGTAGTAGTTGACGGTGAGGTCGGCGCCGTGGGGGTTGTACAGGTAGATGTCGGTGGGGGCGGCGGCGGCGCTGTCCACGGGGGCGTAGTACTCGTCGGTCCACAGCCCGGTGGGGAAGGCGCTGACCCCGCGGCTCTCGTAGTTGGTCGGCTCGTCCATGAAGAAATAGTGCACCTGCAGGGTCTCGTTGCCCTGGATCTTGGTCCCGTGGTTGAGGGTGGAGACGGTGGGGACGATGGTGGGCCGGCAGAGCAAGTAGCAATCGCCCTTGTTCAGGTTGATCTCGGTGACCTCGGTGAGGTCGGTTCGGCTTCGGTAAACGGTGTCGCCCAGCACGCCGTCGCCGTTGAGGTCGAAGCGGACGACGGTGTTGTCGGCCGTGGCCTGGACCAGGGCGAAGACCCGCTCGAAGTCGGGCATGGTGGAAACCAGGTCCTCGCCGAAGGGGATGATGTAGGTGGTCAACTGCGGCCGGACGGGGAAAACACCCATTTCGAGCGCTTCCACGGTGCCGGCGGCGCTGGGCCAGGTCAACCTTTGCACCGAGACCATGCCGCCCACCACGCACATGCGGTCCCGCCCGTCGTAGAAGACGTTGGCCGGGTTCCGCGGCACCGGGATGTTGGTGCTCTCGAAGACGTGGATGTCGCCGCGGTTGGCCAGCGTCACCTTCTCGTCGTAGGTGTGCACGCCGCCCACCAGTTCCTCGGGGTTCTCGGGGTCGAAGTCGTAGCCGTTCTCCCAGTGGTCGTAGTAGACGACGGTGTCGGGCGCCCAGGCGACGACGCTGATCACCGTGTGGGTCTCGGTGAACGAGGTGCCGTTGATGTCATTGTGGAAATACATCAGGTCCCCCTCGTCGCCGGGGATGTAGAACTCCGAGTACCCCGCGGGGACGGCGCCGTGCCCCAGGCCGGTCAAGACCAGCAGGAAGAAGAGGAACCCCGCGCAGCGCCCCGCGTTCACCCGACCAGCCCGTCGATTGTCCATATGGTCCTCCAAGTTCTTCGTCAAGTCACCGCGATGCCGTCACTACACCATGGGGAGTATACAATCAAGCTTCAAGACCCCTCAGCATACAACCAAAGGCGTATTTCCGCACCAGGTATTTCTGTTCAACCGCCACATCTTTTATCACCATCTCCAACACAGGATTGTCTTCACAACTCTAGAACATTCCTTTTTAGCAATTTCAATACCAAAAATCCCGAACTCCTGACTTTTTCCTCTGATGATTTCGAAAATGTCGAACACCGAACGGAAAGTGTTTGTAAGACCTTTGTTTGAGCCATCACCCGGGGGGAGATGCTATTTTTACCGGCCCCGTCATTCTTGACGACCTGTGGTTCGGCTCCCTCGGAGGCCGGGAAAGGGGTAGCTAAAATGGATAGTCGTCCTGAACAGATCCCGGCCGGTTGCGACGATGTCTACCCCCGTGGCACGTACGTCAGATGACGAGGGATTTTGACCGGATTCAGGCCGGATGACCGGATCCCGCGGAAGGCGGCCCCCCAGTGTGCCGTGCGCCCTTTTCAGCGGAACGGAGGATCTCCGGTTTTCTCTTGCTTTCCGCCCGGTTTCCGGCTATGTAGCTCTGGGGACACTGAACGATGAAATCCTGGGCTTCCGCCATCGCGCGTGCCTGTTCCACACCCGGGCTGATCCAGGCCTTGAGCCGGTCCGCCGTGGCGCGCAGCGGGCTGATTCTGCTGGCTTGGCTCTTCGTCTGGGAAATCGGCTGGCTCGTGGAGTACACCCGGCATGCCTCCCTCTGGTACCCCGTCGCTGGGCTGACCTTCGCCGCCCTGCTGATGATGGGGTCGGCGGCGGCGCCCGCCCTGGCGGCCGGTTGCCTCCTGGCGTCCCTGTCGACCGCCCACCACTACCACATCAACCTGCCCTTTCTCGACCTCCTGAGCGCCGGCTTGTTCTTTGCCGTGGCGCACATCGCACCGTATGCCCTGGGCGCCTTCGCCCTCCGGGTGTCGACGCGGCGCGGCGTTCGCGACATCACCGCCGCCATCGTGTCGTTCCTGGTGATCGCGGCGGGGAGTTCACTGCTGGCCACCGCACTGGTCCTGCAGGCCCTGGTGATGACGGGGATGATGCCGGCCGCCGACCTCTCGAAGACCTGGCTCCCGTTCTGGATCGGTGACCTGGCCGGCGTGCTGGTGATCTCACCGGTTTTCGTGGGACTGCTGAGCGCGTTGCTGCCGCGCCCGCTGTTCCGCCTGAGCGGCGTCGCCGGGTCGAAGCGCTCGGCGATTCACCCTCGACTCGCGGCCAAGATGGCCCTGACCGCCCTCCTGCTGAGCGGCTGCATGCTGCTGGCGCACTGGAGCCAGTCGCCCGACAGCGCTTTCGCCATCTTCTTCCTGGTGATCCCCCACATGTGGATCGCCTGCTCCGAGGCGCCGTTTGCGAACGTGCTGGTCGTGGCGCTCAGCTCATTCCTGATTGCCTTTTGGGTCAACGTCCTCCATTTGATGGATTTTGTCATGGTCTACCAGTTCGCCATCTGCGTCATCGGGGCCAACACCCTCTTCGGCCTCGCGGTCCCGGCCCTGCTTTCCGACAATCTCCACCTGAGGAAGATGGCCTTCACGGATAAATTGACACAGGCGGCCTCGCGCGAGCGGCTGGAACAACTGGCGTTCCAGGCGGTGAACCGCTGCAGGCAGGGAAACGCCGGCCTGTCCATCGTTGTTTTCGACCTGGATTATTTCAAGAAGATCAACGACAGCCATGGTCACCAGGCTGGAGACCAGGCGCTGCAGGAATTGTGCCGGGTCGTGCAAAAACGCCTCCGGGCGGTCGATACCCTCGGGCGCCTGGGGGGGGACGAGTTCGTCGTTCTGCTGCCCCACACCCGGCTGGACGAGGCAATCCGGATCGTCGAACGCATCATCGATGAACTGCGAAGCCTGAAGGTGGCCGACATCGGCGGTCTGAGCGCGAGTTTCGGCGTCGCCGCCTGGTGCCCCGACGAGGATTACGAGGCGCTCTTCCGGCGGGCCGACCGGGCCCTTTACCAGTCCAAGCTGGAAGGACGGGACCGCTTCTCGGTCGCACTCTGAGGCCGCTCACCGCGCGTCCCTGTTCTTGAACCACGAAATACACGAAATACACGGACGGGATTCCGGGGCCGAGGCAGGGTGTTCGCCACGGACACGATTCACTCTACAAGCCTGAACCCCTACAGCCCAACCCGGCTGAGCCGGAACCAAACAGGGCAGCGTTCTGGGACAGTGATTGGTAAACAAAGATTCTGCCCTCTACTTACTATCGCCGGGTTGGGTTAAAATGCAAGCCAAACTT